>JAPYRM010000149.1 GCA_029941175.1 Halobacteriales archaeon | reverse complement strand
GTATAATCTAAAGTGCCATTTTTAGATACCCCAATCATATTTTTTTTCACAGGGATGATTGCAGAACTCATGGAGAATCTCTCCAATTGTAGCGCATGACTAGATCGTTTTCTGCGATTTGATCTGCGAGCTGTTCGATGAGTTCATGAGTATCAAGATCACCAAATTTTTCGAGTTCGTAAGGATCGACGGTTACAGGAGAACGTTGCCCACTGATAATGCGTTCTTGTAACTTCACTATCCCATAAACTAATGCTTCGGGGCGGGGGGGACAGCCAGGGACATGGATGTCGACGGGCAAAATTTCTTCAACGCCTTTTATGACGTTATATCCCTTTTGGAAAGGGCCTCCTGAAATGGTGCAAGAACCCATACCAACTACAAATTTTGGTTCCGGCATTTGATCATAAACGCGTCGCATTCTAGGTGCAAATTTAGAAACAATTGTGCCAGGGACAATCAGGAGATCTGCTTGCCGGGGGGAGGCCCGGGGGACACCTGCACCGAAACGATCTAAATCGTGTTTCACTGCGAACGTGTGCATCATTTCAATACTACAACATGCGATTCCAAATTGGAGAAGGAAAAGGGAAGATCCACGTACCCAATCCATAAAAGCATCGAATTTTGTTAGGATGAAAGGGGAGGAACCAAATGCCTCTCGTAAACGTGAATTGAGACGTGGGTCTGCGCTCATGGTGACACCTTAGTTTCAGAGAGAGTTTCAGAGGCCATCCATTTGATAGCTCCAGTACTCCAAGCCCAAATGAGACCTACAAAAAGAACTGTTATGAAAATCAACATGGGTGCAAGAGCCCAAAATAGATCATATTCAGCCACATCCCGATATATGAGAGCCCAGGGAAAAATAAAGATAGTTTCTATGTCAAACACTACAAACAATAGAGCGACCATATAGTATTGAATGTCAAATCTGAAGTGGGTAGAACTAGTGGGGATTTCACCGGATTCGTACGACGTTCTTTTTCCAGCAATGGGGACGGTTGGACGGAGGAGAGAAGAAATGAGGACCATCCCAAGTGGGATGAGCAATGCCACAAATGCCAGCATACCCATAGCAAACCAAGGATTCATGAGGAGATTACTTGACGTTTATGTGGATTTGAGCCCGTATAAGTGTTAATTTTTGAATTGCAAATGAGGATTCGTGGGGATTAGAAAAAGACGTTAATTTTTAGAGAGGGCATAGTCTTGATGAATGAAGAAAACTATGTCAACATTGAACTGACGAATTTCATGTTCGATTTGTCGATATTCTGACAAAAAGGATTGTATTTCGTCTACTTCATTTGAGCGTGCTATAATAACGGGTGGGTTTTGATCTTCGAGGATGGATTCAAACAATAATATGTCTGCAGTACTATCTACAGTGGAACCATATGACTCGAGATACCAGGAAATTGGGAGTCGATTGTACCACTCGCCGTCTCTAAGAGGAAGAAGATAAGCGTCTTCTTCGTTTTCAACTAAAAAGTAATCACCATAATAGAGTACATCCAAATCTGAATGAGTAACAGAAGCTAGATGGATAGCTTGTAGAGTCTCATGCATATTAGCATCTGGTTGTGCATATTGAACAATAAAATTGGATTCGTCGTAGGGGTTGATGTGGCTCGTCGAGATGGAGATTCCAAGTGTTCCAAGGGATATCAATAGTAATAAAATTATAGCGAGGCTTGCTCCGATTTTATCATTTGAGGAGAGAGATTCAGAAGCCCAATCGTAGATTACTGCAGCCCCAACTGCTGCAGGGATAGTAAAGGGTACAACGGTGTGGACGACGGCCCAAGAAGAACTAATGTCTATAGAAAGTGGGTAGAGGAACAAACTAAATAGTCCCCAATAGAATCCTAGTGCGACTATATTTCGAGGATGCGTCCCCCCATAACGATCGGAAAGGAATCCAATGAAAGCTAGTAAAACCAAGGCGCCTGATGCATTCAAGAGAGAGAGGAGGTAATTTTTCAGGTAAGGTAGGTATGCATGGTTTGTTGAAGGTCCGAGAATCCACTCGGCGACTATATGAGAAGCAGAGTCTAGAAGGGCTACGGAAAGAACACTTGGAAAAATTAAAGGGTTCGAAAAGATGTGATCGATGCCGATGCCACCAAGGGACCCGGTTCGGGGGGCGTAAAATAAGAATAAAATGAAAATGAATTCCAAAGTGGCTATGAGTAGATGTTTTCTCCAATGCCAGATTGATTCGGATAGTTGAGAGATGGTTTGAGTTATAGTAACAGTCCAGCCGGGCTTTTTATCACGAACTATGAATAGTTTGTGATCAAAGAGTAAGAAGATACAAGCGAATAGTATTAAGACATATAAAAGGGCATTTTCTTTAGCCGTAAACGCGAGGGCTAGAAACGCACTTGCATAATAGAGATACTGAGATTTATGAGTAGAAAGGAATCGTAGACAGTAACCTACAAAAATAAAAGCAAATGCTGCTACGATTACATCATTTCGCATGAATCTAGAATAATAAAGAAGCAAAGGATCCAAAG
>JAPYRM010000148.1 GCA_029941175.1 Halobacteriales archaeon | reverse complement strand
CCCTTGGACCTAGGTTTCTCATGGCGTGGTAATAGAATCCTTGGAGATGGAAAAACTATAAGAGGTACTATATCTGGCATAGCTTGTGGAGTCCTCGCGGCACTCATATTGAATATAATCAACCTTTCTGTCTCTTCTCCCGATTTACCTGTATTCTCCTCCTTCGTCATTATAGCTCTCCCAATTGGATCTCTTTCAGGCGACGCTTTGGGATCATTTCTAAAAAGATCTTTAGATATACCTCAAGGAACTGCTGCCCCTTTGCTTGATCAATTAGATTTTGTAATTGGATCTCTGTTATTGGTTCTATTCATCTCTCCAACCTGGTTTTTTGATACTTTCACTCTTTCTATTATCCTGACCATTTTCATTCTTACACCTTTCTTACATCTTTCAATAAATATCATCGGCTATCTACTTGGTATCAAAAAAGTCCCGTGGTAATGCTGTGCAACAAAAGCAGAAACCCTTTTTTTGCACCGTGAGCTTTTGGATGTAATGCCTACCATCTCTAACTTAATACAAACCTCTGGTGCCATAAAATATGGTACATTCACATTGGTAAGCGGAGTTGAATCTACTTATTACATTGATAAATACTTATTCGAAACTCAACCTGAAGTTCTTGGACCAATCGCAGAGAAAATTGCAGATATGCTATCCGAATCACAAATTGATGTCATTGCTGGCCCTGAGTTAGGCGCTGTCCCCTTGGTAACTGCAGTATCTCTTCTTACAGGAATACCTGCTGCTTTCATCCGAAAAAACGTGAAAGGACATGGAACTCAATCAAGAGTGGAAGGCACTCTTAAAAAAGATCAATCTGTAGCATTACTCGAAGATGTCACTACAACTGGTTCTACGATGCTAGATTCTATAAATTTCATAGAAACCACTATTGGTGCACAGGTAAATCGTCTCATAGTGGTCGTGGATCGAAATGAAGGCGCAATTGAGAATTTCAATGAAAAGGGATTTAACTTAGAATATTTAGTCCAAATTGGAACTGATATACAAGTTGATTAAAAATCTTATTCTATTTTCTTTTTATATCTAGAATCCCATTCCCATATCATCCATCTCTCCACCTTTAGATAAATCGCCTGCTGCAATTATATCATCAATTTTCAAAATGAGATTGGAAGCCTCGGTAGCAGAACTAATCGCCTGTCTCTTGGCATGTGTCGTCTCTATAACACCAGCATCAAATGTGTTCACAACATCTCCTGTAAACACATTTAATCCTGCTTTTTGGTTCCCTTCCTCGTGCGCTGCTCTGAGGTCTACTAACACATCTATTGGATCTAGTCCAGCATTTTCCGCAAGTACTCTTGGAATCAACTCTAGACTGCTTGCAAATGCCTCAATAGCGAGCTGTTCTCTCCCACTAACACCCTCTGCGTAAGATCGAAGCCGTGAAGCTAGTTCTATTTCTACAGCACCACCTCCTGCCAACACCTGCCCATCTGTGACGGTCTGAGAAACCACATCAACGGCATCACCCACACTACGCTCTAGCTCATCAACAACATGTTCTGTTGATCCTCTCAACAACAACGTTACTCCAAAACCATCTTGATTAGCGCTTTCGACGTAGAATAACTTATCATCATCATCCCGGCTAACTTTCCCCTTTGATAAATCCTCGCTCGAAATATCATCAATATCTGATACAATTGTCGTATCCAGCAAGTGCTTTAAGAAATGCATATCGCTTTTTTTCATCCGACGCACTGCAAGAATACCCGCCTTTGCTAGGTAATGACGAGCAACTTCATCTATGGCCTTTTGGCAAAATACAACATTTGCACCAGAATCAATTATCTTTTGAACTTGTTTTCTAATTTCTTCTTCCTCTTGATCCAACACATGGCGCAATTGCGTTGCATCTGTTATGCTGATTTTCGCATCAACTTCAGTTTCTTTAATCTCAATTGCTTCCATTAGAAGAAGGATATTTGCATCCTCCATTTCAGATGGCATATTATCATGTGTAGCCTCTTTGTCAATCACAGCCCCATTAAATAACTCGGACCCTGACGTCGATTCTCCAGATTGAGTTTCGATATTCAGAAAATCCAAATCCACACAAATTTCACCTTCATCTTCGTACGACACTTTCTTAACAGCTTCCACAACCATCTTTGCTAGCATTTCTTTGTGCACTTCTGTCCCTTTACCAGTCATACTAGTTTCAGCTACTTTCTGCAATAAAGACAAATCCTCAATATCAATCGTATCACTCACCACTTCTAGCTCTTCTTTGACCCTTTCATTCGCCAAATTATACCCTCTTATAATTGCAGTGGCATGGATATCTTGTTCAAGTAACTCTTCTGCATTTTTCAATAATTCTCCTGTTAGTGCCACCGCAGTTGTTGTTCCATCCCCTGCCTCATCCTCTTGGGTCTGTGCAACTTCTACGATCATTTCTGCTGTAGGATGTTCTATACTCATCTCTTTGAGAATAGTAACCCCATCATTTGTAATTGTGACATCTCCCATATTGTCTACTAGCATTTTATCCATGCCTTTCGGCC
>JAPYRM010000147.1 GCA_029941175.1 Halobacteriales archaeon | reverse complement strand
GCTGGGAGGGTCATCCTTGAAGCTGTCATAGACGCACGCTGCGTGATCGGCGACGGCGCGAATGTAAACGTCGCGCGGAATTTCTTGGTCGATCGCGTCACTGGCGTGCTGCTTCAGGATCTTGAGGAGTCGCTTTGCGATGTCGGAATCGGACCCACCTAAGGAACTTACATCAAGGAATGCATATATGGCCCCATTGGGCTTTGGACAGGAAACCGATTGCATTTTTTCGATTCTATTTACTACATAGTCTCGACGTGATTGGAATTCTTTTTTCATTGCGTTGATAGGAGTCTGATCTCCAGTAATAGCTTCTAATGCTGCCATTTGAGATACGCTTGAGGCGGAAGAAGTGGTGCTTTGGTGGAGTTTTGTGGCAGCCGCTATTATATCTTTATTTCCAGCCAGCCAGCCTAGCCTCCAACCAGTCATTGCGTATTTTTTAGAACAGGAATTTACGACTAAGATATTTTCTGGATGGTCAACATAGGAAACTATACTATCGGCATCGCCTTCATATATCAGTCCTTCGTAGACATCGTCTGCGATAACGTATGCATTATTGTCTGCAGCAGCAGTTACTACTTCGTTTATTGCTTTTCGATTGTAAACAACTCCGGTGGGGTTGTTAGGGGAGTTTAGAACAATTGCGGCGGTGTTCTTGGTTATTGATTTGATTAATAAATCAGAATCTAATTGAAAACCATTTGATTGGGGAAGTTTGACGAGAATTGACTTTCCTCCTGCTAGTTGAACTTGTGAGAAATAATTTGGCCAGCAAGGAGTGGGAAATAGAACTTCAGATCCGGGGTCGACTGTTGCGAGCAACGCAAAACAAAGGGCCTGCATTGCCCCGTTGGTTACAACTATTTCAGAAACGGGGTCGAAATTGGCTTTGTTTTCTGATAGCATTTTTTGAGAGATGGCCTCCCTTAACTCGAGAAATCCAGCGTTTTGGGTATACTGTGTTGCCCCACCCTTAGCTGCGTTTGCAGCGGCTTCGATTATATGAGAAGGTGTGGTAAAATCGGGTTCTCCAATTGCTAGGCTCACTAGATCGTCGCCCTCATATTGAGAGGCTAGGTTGGACATTTCTCTGATAGGAGATGGTTTAGAGGATAATGCACGTCTAGAGAGAGGAAGATTATTAGTAGAATTCATTTCTATAGATTGTTATTTTTCATTACAACTAAAAAGGGTTTCCTAGGATAAAAGGGAAAAACTTATAAAATAAAAATTGAATAGCTACTCTAGAACGGTTTCTTTTTCTGTAGATTCAACGCCAGTAATTACTTCACGCCATTTGTTGATTATTTCTTCGGTGTATTCACGAGGCGCCTCTGCAACTTTGGGGAAGGTATGTAGACGTTCGTAAGGAATAGTTGCATCAATTAAAGCACGAGAATTGAAAGTCAAATTTTTCATTCCAGGCTCAGTTCCTGCAAATTCAACGAGGGGATCTAGAGGTGTACTCCAGGTTCTGCGTTGGATTTCTATATCTGTCGCTGGGTCACACCGGGTACTCATTGCCCAAGCGACTTCATCCCAGCTAGTTGGGTCAATATCGTCGTCGACAACTACAGTGAATCGGTTTGCATATCCTCCTTCCCTAACATGCTGGGCTATGAATCCTGCTTGGCGTGCGTGGCCAGGGTATCTTTGTTCTATGCAGATAATGTTGAATAATCTAGATCCACCGGCTTCGGTTCTCCATACACCTTTGACACCAGGAACACCTGCAGTATCTAGGTAATCCCAGGTAGTTGCAGATCTTGCCAGTGCTTTATGATAGGAGTAATCATAAGGAGGACGTGCGGGTACAGCACATGTCAGGATAGGATCGGTTCTGTGGTAAATTGCCTCTACTTTTATCAAAGGTTCTTCGTCTGCATCTCTTCCATAATATCCTTGCCATTCTCCGAATGGGCCTTCTAGATGTGTAGAATGGGGTTCAATAAATCCCTCCATTACAATTTCTGCATTTGCAGGGAGTGGAAGTCCAGTTACAGGACCTTCCACTACAGGGAATGGGTGTCCTTTGAGTCCACCTGCGTGGGCATATTCACCATATGGGTGAGTGTGTTCGATACCAACGGAAGTGTAGAAGAATAAAACAGGGTCTTGACCAAATGAAGCTGCAACTGGGACACGTTCGTCGCGTTGCCAATAATCATCTATATCTAATGCGCCGTGTTTTCCTGGAGAAATGTAAACTCCTGCAGTATTTTTACTGTGTACTTGGACACGGTAAGCTCCTAAATTTGCTAGCCTGCCCATTCCAGGATTATCGGTGATGAAACTGGTTGCAGTTCCAATATATCTTCCCCCATCGTACTCGTGGTGTTTGGGGACAGGAAATTTGAGTAGATCGACATCGTCGCCCCTATCGACGTTTTCCATGACGGGTGCATCTGATGCTTCTACAAATTCGGGGTCAATTGCCTGGACTTTCGCTATTTCTTTTGTCCTTATCCGGTAATCTTGAAGAAATTTCATCTCATGATGATATTTGGGCTCCATCCCGAGGGCGATTGCAAGACGATTCATAGAATTGGTCATCGCATACATAGTTTTAAATCCAGGTTTATAATCCGGAA
>JAPYRM010000146.1 GCA_029941175.1 Halobacteriales archaeon | reverse complement strand
GGTATAATTCACGGAGGAATTCTCGCAAGCCTATTGGATATCGCCGGTCATTATGCCATTTTCTCTGTTGTAGGTTCTAAATCTCCTACTCTCAATCTCCGTATAGATTATCTGTCCCCTGCGACCGCTTCTGATTTAATAGTCCAAGGAAATGTAGTTAGAATTGGATCCTCAATCGGCGTCGCAGATATGAAACTCTATCAGTCTGGAGATTCTCAAAAAGCTCTTGCAGTGGGCCGCGCAACTTACAAACACAGTTGAATTTATTCCCATCTTATTCGGTGAACTTCCATTTCAATTTCTTTTCTTGTTTTCGTATGGAATTTCTGACTCTTTTTTAATTCCATAACAACTGAATATGAGTGAGAAATAACCCCACCTCTCTCTTCAACAAAATTTTCTATGAAACCTATGCTATCGCCGTTATGTATCGAATATGATACCGATGCAATTTCTGATATTTTTTCTAAAAATTTTCTGTCTGCATGTTTGTAACTTTTTTGCGCACCAAATGGTGGATTCATTATACCTGTCACCTCTACTTTATCTATTGTTTTAATCGGAACATGTTCTACATCTGCCAATACCCATTCCACCATTATCTCCTGGGAAATGGTACTCACATTCCTTTTCGCGATTAAAAGAGCGCTTTTATCTTTCTCTATTCCAATTACTCCTCTTGGATTTCTCAGAGCAGATCCTATTGCCAACATACCCGTCCCTGCTCCCAAATCTACAATGATTTTTCCTTCTATATCCCCATTCATATCTGCCATATGAATCATTGTAGAAGCCACTTCTGCAGAAGTCATGTACTGTTCAAACTTGACATTTGGATTCTCAAAATCTGAGATTTTCGACAAGTTTAGTTCCAATTCCTTCTTCTTACTTACCATCTCTACCACGTTCCATGAAACGTATCAAAAGCTAGTGATTCTAATGGATCTCTCCCTGTGGCAATCCAATACTCTTGCGGTGTTAGCATAGGTTTTTTGAATCTAGGACCATCATCCGTTGATATCCGTGGACAGCCTGTATTCACAAAAGCATCCAATTTAAAATTCAACAATCTATCCGGCGTGATTTCATCTAGCGTAATAACATATGCATTTTTATTATCTTCAATTATTTCTTCTACCAATTCCCATCTACCCTGTCCAATTTTTGTACAATATATTATTCCCCACGTTTTCGCACTCATCGCTTTATGAATCGATGCATATCTTTGTTTAATAAATTTGTCTGCGTCTGCAATAGAAACTAAATTATTCACAGGATCTGCGATCACTACTCGTTTCTCTTTATGTACCATTGCCAATCCAAGTGGGTGAAATTTACCCCCTCCTACGTACATTATCTGACTAGCATCCACTTCTGCAGATGCATAGTTACAACCCAAAACTTGCCCCTCATACGTCAATCTTTCATCTCCCCTTCTAGTATGAACTATATACCCTTCATCTTCTAGGAATTTTTTCATCTCTTCAAATTTATTTCGATGTTGGGTGGTTGTTACAAGTCCAACGTCGGGATTGGAACTGGGACTTTCCAATTCTCGAAGTGCAAGTTTCATTATTGGCAGAACTTCTACGTTGGAATATAGTGGAACGTATATTATTTTCTCAGAAGTTTTCATCGGGCTATGCCCGAAATGAACGAAAAGATCTGATCTCTTCAATAAGTGCGTGTCCAAATCACAAGCTCCATAACAAGGCTGACCTGAAATAGCAACAACAACATCTTCTGGCAATTTCTCTTTCAGATCATTTACTATCATCGGACCTCTGCGCTTTAATCCCTCTGGGAATTGCAATCCAATTGTTTTTGCCCCTTTTTCTTTGATGGCTTCCACTATCTGATCAAGTTCATAATCCCATTCCCGTTCGTACGTAAGTTCCATCCTAGATTTCGGACGATCTTCAATATCCAATTCCAATTCCACCCCCATTATGTTATTTGTGCATCTCGGATCCTTTAACGTCGGCGCTTCCATTTTCTTATCCATTCTTCTCTAAACACCTCTATTTATCAACTCTCCCCCATTTGATTATCTATGGCAAAAAACTTACAGGATTTCATAACCGAAGTTGAAGAAGAAGTTTTAGAAATACCTAGTTTCATCCGACCAGACAAATTTGAAGCTAGTGCAATACTTGAACATCTTGAGGAGCGTGGGGAGTTCCCTCTTGTTCATTTTACCAATCCCTCTGGAATCGATGGATTGGACACTACTCCTGGAAAAGTAACACTAGCAAGCAATGTATTCGCTGATAGGAAAAGAATCGCCCGGGCGCTAGGACTGCCCCGAACTCAATACCGAATGGAACCTGCACTCGAATATGCCCGTAGAGAAAGAGAACGAATTTTACCCGAAATTATTGACTCTAAAGACGCCCCTGTAAAAGAAATCAGTCATGTTGATGTTTATGGGCACGTAGATCTCAGAAGGCTCCCCATTATGCATATAAATGAGATGGATCCTGCTCCTTATATCGACATGGCAAATGTAATGCAAGCTCCCTCTGAAGATGTAGAGGAATTTGGCCATGAATTCTACAATATTGCTTTCTTACGTACTCAATACAAAGGACCTGATAGACTTG
>JAPYRM010000145.1 GCA_029941175.1 Halobacteriales archaeon | reverse complement strand
TCACTTAACAATGCTGCTTGAACGGGGCGATTGGCATGGGGGGGTCGGAAATTGGGAGGGATGTCAGGGAAATAGATCACCTCGGCAAATAGAATCTCGGAGTCGGAGGAAAGCTTTCCTTTAACACCTATAACTTCATCCAAAAGTATCTCACCTGTTAAACTAAAAATTTCACTGTTATTATGTACTAATATTGAAAAAGTTCCAGAAATATCTTCAAGTTCTATTAAAACATGATTAGAATTTGTTTTTTGAATGTTAGAAACCATTCCTACAACACGCACCTCGCCAGAAGTGTTTTTAAGAGAATTTAAAGGGTAAGGATGTATTCGATTGGATAAAATGGAAGTGAGTTGGGATAGTCTATCTTGAAAAATTGAAACGAAATCGTCGTAGGTTCCAGAGCCGGTGCTATTCCCAGTCATATCATTTAATATAGATATGGAAGGCTGAGGGGGGGATGGCCTCCCGTAAATATTGGATATATGGGACATGTTGAGAGTAAAAATTTCTTCAGGAATATTAGAAATTAAAAATTTAATAGTGGAATTGGGATCGGGAGTATTATTGATAAATTGCACCACCTCAGGTTCGGCGTTGTATCCATGTTTTACTAGTTCTTGGACAACTTTAGAGAGCTCATTTGGAGGCACGTGGAGGGAAAGAACGGGGGGGGAGATTAAAAACATAGCGGCCCGGAAAGATTGATGTAGAGGTAGTTAGAAGTATAATAGAGTGGAAAGGAATATTGGATAGATGATTGAGAAAATAACAGGGTTTTTTAAGGAAGGAGAAATTGGCAGAGTGATATTAAAAGATTTATTTTATATTTTGTTGATAGGAGGGATTTTATTCGGGGTTAGTGGGGTTTGGCCACCGTTAGTGGCCATAGAGAGTGGCAGTATGGAACCAAATTTACATCGAGGGGATTTGGTGTTTATTGTAGATGTCAAAGAGATAGAAGAGGGGGGATTGAGTATTACAACGCGAGAGAGGATGGAGGGGAATCCTAAATTTGGGGAAATGGGGGATGTTATTGTATTTAATACAGATGGTAGTTCAAACATTCCAGTGATACATAGAGTGGAGTTTTTGGTTGAAGAAGGTGAAGATTGGTATGAGAGGGGGAATCCAAATTGGGTTGTGGGGAAAGATTGTGGGGCGATGTCCAACTGCCCTGCGCCTCATAAAGGTTATATTACAAAAGGGGATAATAATGGGAAATATGACCAATCTCAGGGGATTAGTGGCCCAGTTAAATCTTCATGGATAAAAGGGACTGCAGAAGGTAGGATACCGTGGGTGGGATATATTAAATTAGTTTTTAACGAAATTGTAGGGGTTGTTGTTTAAGTTCCAAAATGGCTTTGGAAGATGACAGAGGTATCTTCTAGACCTCCAAATAAATGGTGGTTGGATAATAGTTCCTTCTCAACGTTGTTTTGAGGAACGGAAAGGCTAATTTGTTTGGTTCGGCCATATCTACCTTTACTTACAACGACCGCATTTACAATCCCCAACATGTCCAATTCTGAAATTAAATCAGTGACTCGGCGGTGAGTGAGTACATCAGAATCTCGTTCGTTACAGAGTTGACGGTATAGGTTGTATACTTCACCAGTGGTGATATGAGAAATATTCTTTTTAACTAAGACTAGAATTGTAAATAGTATAAGTTTGGATTGAATTGGTAAAGTTCGGATGACTTCTATGACGCGGTCGAGTTCTATTTTTTCTTGTGCAGATTCTACATGGGTAGTAGTTACTTGGCGGTCACCCGATCGTTCTGCGAGTTCTCCAGCAGTCCGTAGTAAATCTAAAGCGCGTCTTGCATCTCCATGTTCTTGTGCGGCGAAGGCAGAACACATCCGGATGACACCATCAGTCAAGACTCCCTCTTTAAATGCGATTATTGCACGATTTTGGAGTATATCGTTTAACTGGTTGGCGTTGTAAGGGGGGAAAATTATCTCCTCTTCACCTAGTGATGATTTGACACGGGGGTCTAGATAATCTGTAAAAGTGAGATCGTTTGAGATCCCTTTGATTGAAACGCGAGATTGGTCTAGATCGGAATTCATTCGAGATAGATTATAAAGAACATCATCTCCACTTTTTTCTACAAGTTTATCTATTTCATCAAGGATAATAACAACGACACGCTCTCGGTAATCAATTGCTTTGACGAGGGTTGAATAGACGGTGTCTGTGGGCCACCCAGTCATAGGTACTTTTCTGAAAGAATTGAGATCGTGTTTAAGTTTTGAAATTTCATCATGGGGAGATTGCCCCTCTTCGGATTGGGAGGTAGGGAGGGAGTTGAAGTTAGGAGGTAGATCGTTTGGTGAAGCTTCAAGTTTTGAAATTTGCTCAAGAATATATTCTATATTTTTCTCTATAAAGGTATTAGCCAGTTCTGCTAAAATTCGATACTTTGTGTCAACAACTTCACAGTTGATAAACTTAACATCACAAGGGGTATCGTATTGTGCAGAGGCCAGTTCTAGCTCACGGCTAACGAACCTAACACTTGCTGTTTTACCAGTTCCTGTTTTCCCATAAATAAGAATGTTTGATGGTGTGTCTCCACGAAGGGCTGCTACT
>JAPYRM010000144.1 GCA_029941175.1 Halobacteriales archaeon | reverse complement strand
ATAATAGCTAGGTCGTCGGATAAGAAGAGATGGTTTTTTCCGTCGACTAAAGAAAGGGTGGTAAACGTCTTTCCAGTGCTACCCATTGCAGGTAGTAAGATTGCCCCATCGTTATGGGTCAGACAACCAGAGTGTAAGAA
Organism: Halobacteriales archaeon; assembly: GCA_029941175.1. Classification (GTDB taxonomy): domain Archaea; phylum Halobacteriota; class Halobacteria; order Halobacteriales; family Hikarchaeaceae; genus Hikarchaeum. Next base: position 2,510 of record JAPYRM010000144.1, on the reverse strand, counting down.
AGTACATCCTTTTTCAAGGAGTTTTAGTTGAATAATGAGTCCTACGAGCGTATTGAGGTGTTTTTTTGATCGGTTTACAAATCCATCGCTAACTTGAATTTTGGTTTTTCCTTCTAGATCGCTAAGAGAAATTTTGAGATCGAGGGATTCATAATCTATAATAAGGGCGTCGCCTTCTTTCCAGACTGCATAATCTTTTCTTTTTTTCTTAGAGGACCGAGGAGCATCATATACCATGTCACATTGGGTTACAGTTAAATCGGGATCGGATATAGGGGGGCATGAAAAATAATTTGGTATTGGGATTCCAGTATTAGATTTTATAGTGACTAGATCATGGATCGAATAATATTTTTCCATATATTTAACCTCCTTTTAGTATTTATTACCCCATATCTCTCGGTGAAAACCTTTAGGATATCGAGGGGATATGCGCTTAAATCGTCTGAAACGGAACGAAAATTTTTAGAAGTGAAATCTGTGAATAGTTTTCTTATTCGGATCCAGATCATGGTTCTGATTGAAAAGGTCCAATTGAAGAAAAATGGGTTATAAGGAAGTGTGGTTTTAGAATTGAAAAAGTTGGGTTCAGAAGTGGAAAAATTTTCATGAAAAATCTGGTAATGAATTGCGTTTGCTGTTTGTAAGAATAGAATGAGTGAGTCACCCCATCCATTCTTGGATGCTATATCAAATAGAGAAGAAATGGAGATGTTTTTGAACTCAAATAGAGCGGATAATTCTAAGACATTGTGGAGACTTACCCTCATATTTCCACGTTCGTACAGCATATGTGCAGAAGTGATTAAGATTTCAAATTCGGGTGAAGCTACGGGGAAGGAGATCCCATAAAAATCTCGTTCTGTGGCAGAGTTGATAACATCGATCGGATCTAAGTAAATGACTCGTCTCCAGGCAATTTCTCCATGAAGATGTATGTTCACAAGAATTCCATCGAGGGTAGAAAGACACAAGAGTTTGTGAGGATCGGGATCGACACTAACATCATAGGAGTTTTGTTCAAGTAGTTTTCCTGCTTTCTCTAAATCGTCGACCAGAATATCTACATCTCCAATGGGTTTCGCAACTGCGGGAAGTGATTTTATCACAACGCAATAAATTCCAGAATCTTTTAGTTCATGAATTATTCGGGAAACTTCAGTGAGAACGAAAGCATCATCCGATTGAGTAGATGCAAAAGGGAGTTCAAACCCTTTATCTCGTAATATTGCAGAAAGATGGTTTATTTTAATAAATTGCTCAGGGAGGGGTTCAGGCAGAGTTGAAGTTGACTTCTCATTTTCTTGGACTATAGAAGTGATTAATTGCTCGCTAGAACGGAGAGGCATTCTGCTTGTTGTTTGGTTTAGCACCGTATAAGATCCTGTTGAAAGAAGAAAAGAATATAAAATATTATTTAGGAGTACTAAAAATGGAGTTAACAGAAGCTACCATTTTTTTAATTCGAGATAACAAGCGGAAGAAATGGATTAGAGATATGCCAAGTTTTTGTTCTACTAAAAATTGGAAAATATCAAGGGAATAGGCATATGTTTGGATGATAGGTGGAGTATAGCTTTTATGAGTAAGAGAACGCAAAAGTTTTGATAGTCGAATCTGGATAACAGTGAGTAGAGAGAAATGGTGAGGAAGATCTTTGAAGATTGATGATTCTGAATCAAGAGAAGTGCGAAGATCACTTTCTATTGAAGATATAAAATGAAGGAAGTGGCCGAGTTCTTGTTTCCACTGATATTCTTCTGCAACGGCATACATGACGGATAAATTATTTAGTTCAGGAGGATTAGATTCTTTTAAAGATAGTATGTGTAAAATATCAAATAGAGAGATCCCATTATGTTTGAAGATGCAGTGTGCTGCAGTTATTAAGAAATCATGAGGAATGGAAGGAAAGGGAATCAAAATATCGTCTATAGACTTTAATTGGCTTTGGTCGATAATTGATTGAGAATCCAGGTAATGCACCCTGCGCCAAGAGAGATGATGATGTAAATCAAGAGAAACACGGGTTCCATTTATTGATTTAACATAGGTACTTCGATGGGGTTCTGCATCATCTTCAAGAGAATATCCGAGCTTATCTAGAATGTGAAAAACATCAGGGGTATTGTGGACCAAGATGTCTATGTCACTGACTAATTTAGGTAGTTCGGAGAATTTGATTACCACGAAAGGGATTTTATTTTTTTGTAGTGCTAGAGAAACTGTTTTGAGCTCGTCGATGATTGCAAGGAGTGAATTTCGTTCCTGTTGAAGATTCGTGGTTTCAAATCCATAATCAGAGATGAGAAGTGACAATGTATTTTTTGAAATATAGCTCGTCACGAATTCTTCTTCAAAGTTTGATAAATGGTGAGACAATTGAGTGATTATATCGACGGTTTTAGTGGGCATATTATAGTAACCTCTGGAACTCAGTTAGGTATTGTTTAGCCACAGTGGCTAAATTATGATTGGTCGAAATTAATTCATGGGCAGAGGTTCCCATC
>JAPYRM010000143.1 GCA_029941175.1 Halobacteriales archaeon | reverse complement strand
GTCTTACTCCTGTAAAACTTAACATGGTTATATTTCGACAAACTGCAGGATTCATCCCCTCTATGGTCGATTTCATCTCTCAAAGAGACGGGCTCCATCTACAACTCATTGAATATATGCCGGAGTTAACTGGCAATTCAGATTGGGCCATCGAAATATCTGATGTTCACGACTGGTTTAGATCTCGGGCCGATAGAGTAGAACAACGCTATATGCACTCTAGAACACGGTATTGGTTTGGCAAAGGAATGGTTGAAATAGTCGACCCCGTTGGAAATTCAGATTTCTGTTCCAACTGCCACCGTGTACGTGTCACACATGATGGATATCTAAAAGGGTGTTTAAATCGAAATGACGATCTAAAATCAATGGGAGAAATGACAAAACAAGAAATCAGAGATGCCTTACTGGACACCATATCCAAAAGAGTACCTTTCTATGGTGCCTATTTAATTAAGAATGAAAATGGACATTGGATTTTCAACGAAAAATATCAAAATTCCACTGGTGATCGAAAGCCCTACTTGTATAGTTAAATTGTAAGATTTATCGCGAAAAAACTTACCAATCCTACTGCAACCACTGTAACCAGCCCAATTAAGAATGATTGAGGGCCCAAGTCTCTAATTTTTTCAAGCTTTGTGCTTAAACCTACTCCTGCCAGGGCTATTATAAACAACCCATTGGATATATTTTCAATTGAACTTATCATTTGAACCCATTCTATCTGATCTACCACCCAGTACGCATTCGTCCCCTTTTCAATTTCCCAATCTCCTATCGTCCGAATTATTGAAAGAATTAAAAATCCTACGATAAATTTTGGAAAGTATTGGAAATAATCTTGTCTGATCTGACCTAGACTAAATTGGTCTTTCAAACTAATTTCACTACCTCTCCTTAGGCCTCTCGAATATGCAATCGCAATCAGGGGAATTACTATAATCATGAATACATTCCGTATTATTTTTGTTAGACTTGCAATGTCTAGAGCGACCGGGGAGTCCCACACCTGGGAATATATCAATGCTGCTCCTATCACTTGTGACGTATCTTGGATGGAGGTGCCCATCCATAGTCCTGCCTTTGTTGGGTCTCCATTAAACAGAACATAGCCTAAAATTGGGTATGTAAGAACTGCAATCAGCCCAAAAAATGTAATCATTGCTATTGCATAAGCCGTTTCTTCTTCTGTGGCTTCAATAGCCGTGCTTGTTGCCAAAATAGCAGAAATGCCACATATTGAAGTCCCAACTGCTATTAATGAGCCTAAACGCCTCGGCTGATCTAGTTTATTACTTAAAAAATATGTAACTAACAGTGCAGTTCCTATACAGCCAATAATTATCGGCAATCCCATTAAACCCAGTTTAAACACATCCCCTATTGCAAGTCTAATTCCAATCAAAACAATCCCAAATCGTAACAATATCCCTCTACTAAATTTAATCCCCGGGCGGGCAGAATTTGGTACCGTAAGTACATTCCCAAGGACAATGCCAATTAATAAAGCTAGAATTACTGCAGGAATCTGGATCTCAATGTTATCTACCACTTTGAATTTCAGTACATCTCCTAGAAATACTGATGCACCTAACAAAATCGTAGTTAGAATTAACCCCGGGACTAATGTATTTATTTCCGAAGTGGGAACGCCTAGCAACTCTTGTCCCCATTTTCTAAATTTTTCCCTAAAAAGTTCAATCACTACTACTTTGACCATTCCCTTCTCGTTTAGGTATTTCTGTCTGACATCGTATAATTGTATTCCGTTGTCCTTAAATAGCGCACACGAATACGATATTCCACGTAATAGATGTAGGGGTCCTTCCCCGAGTCCACAGTGGGCGACGAGAACCAACATGTCGTGGTAGCCAAGTCTGGTCCAAGGCGCAGGGTTGCTAACCCTGTGGCGATTTCCGCCTCCGGGGTTCAAATCCCCGCCGCGACGTCAATTACATCTGTACAAAAACATGAAAAAATGAGCACCAAAGAAGAACCTACCGAAACAAAAGAAATAAAATACTTTGTCAGGATAAAAAACTTTGATCTTGATGGGACGAAGAGCACAGAACGTGCCCTTCTTAGTTTGCCTGGAATTGGCAGAAGAATCGCCGGTATAATAATTAACCAAGCGGGACTCAATCCCAAAGACACACTTGGCCTACTCGACGACGATTCCATTAGTATACTTACAGCTAAAGTCGAAGAGTTTCCCGCTGGCATTCCAACCTGGGCTACAAATAGACAAAATGATTTCTTCACCGGAGAAGATCGGCATCTTATTGGAACCGATGTTGATCTAGTTCACCAGCAAGACCTCAATAGAATGAAGAAAATAGGTACCTATCGTGGCCTTAGACATAGGGAATCTCTCAAAGTACGTGGACAAAGAACCAAATCAACTGGAAGAAAAGGTGGAAAAGTTGGGGTAAGTGTTAAAAATAGAGGAGGAGGCTAACCATGGCTCTTGGAAATAATACCAAATTCTACGAAACTCCCAATCACCCATTCCAAAGTGGACGCATAGCCGAAGAACGTGCATTGCTAATACTCTATGGACTAAAAAATAAAGTCGAGCTTTGGCGAGCCCAATCCGAACTTAGGTCTTATCGGCGCGAAGCCCGGAAACATCTTGCAAGACACGACGA
>JAPYRM010000142.1 GCA_029941175.1 Halobacteriales archaeon | reverse complement strand
AGACCCATCTGTGAAAGGGACTTTTTTCTATGTTTCTGATTTGAGTTCCGTCCGGCCCGAAATAATAAGGCACCATAATAACCTAACCCGACTCAATATCGGTACGAACGTACTACTAACAACGGATATTCTTTCTCCATCTTGCACTTCTGACTATAGTGAAATTTTATGCGTAAAACCACCTTTTGGTCCTTTCCCTCTCAGTCTTTCTCATACATATCCCCTCACTGCAGAAATTCCCTCTCACACTGATATAATTTCATTCAAACAAGCTGCAGTGGGAATCTCAACTCTAGTTTCTCTCCATCCCTCTACAACTTTTACATTCGCACACAATAATTGGCCCAGAACCATTTTAGGAAAACTACCCGATGATGTAAAACTTATCAACCTATCTCCCTAATATGTCACAACTAGGATTCTTACAATGACCAAATATTTTGAAGTTATACATAGAGATGGATCTGCCCGTTTAGGCAAAATACGATTTCCAACACCTCTCCCTACACCTGCCATTTGCGACGATTTTCTCTATAATTCTGGAAGTTTGTGGGCAACTGAAAAAGAGATTCCATCTTCTCTCCCTACGGATAAACTTCTCATTTTGCCTCACAGAGGATTCCCTCCTGGTACTGGATCTATCCTCGAAGATGCCTTTTTCGTTAAACCCCCCGATCTAGATCATCCCACTGCAACTGTCATCTCTCCAAAAACAGCTTCTGATCTGCATACAGATGCTTACATCTTATCCACGGCTCCTTATTCCACGGCCTCCCCTTTGAAATTCTGCAACGATATCATCCAAACAAAGACATCAATTCCCTCTGATTCTGCACTTTATTTACCTGGTATTGTCACTCCTCAGAATCTATCATTCTTTATTTATTTGGGCATAGATCTTTTCGATACGACCCGTGCAGTTTTGTCTGGATTACAAGGAACGTATTTATTACCCACTGGGGAATATCCCTTGGAAAGTTTAAATGAATTACCCTGCCATTGTCCCGCCTGTTCCATCCCGATAGATACATTCACAAATGAGAACTGTGCCACTCACAATGTTAATGCTCTTCAAAATGAGTTATCTCTTGTTACAGAATATGTCCGATCCAATCGATTACGAGATTATCTTGAAGGCCAAGTCCGTCACAGTACTTGGCTAACTGCTGCTTTTCGTTATTTGGATTCGCATCCATATTATTTGGAACAAAGAACTCCCATTGCACGCAAGGAAGGATTCATCGCCACTACCGATGATTCACTCAATCGCATTGAAATCATCCGTTTCCAGGACCGCATTCTTCAACGATATACAAACCGCTTCAAATATCCCTTAGTACTGGTGCCGTGTTCTGCAAAAAAACCCTATTCAAAATCAAAGAGTCACAGATTTTTCCACCAATCAATCCATTTCCGTGGTCATAAGGTATCCATTTCGTCACCTCTTGGAATCGTACCTCAAGAATTGGAATTAACCTACCCTGCACAGCATTACGATACGGCAGTAACGGGAAATTGGAGTTCTAATGAAATTAAAAGAATATCTAATTTATTATCCCAATATTTGGAGTCCAATTCCTACCCAAAAATCATAGCACATATTCCATCTGGTGGCTATCAAGAAATCGTTGAATTGGCCACTGAACACTCTAGTATTCCGATTGAATACACAGTCAAAGATCATCCACTTTCTCCAGAATCTTTGCAAAATTTAGATAAAGCATTATCCCTTGAATCTCCCTACTCCCGCCGCGAACGTATGCTCTACCAGGCCCAAGCAATCGCAGACTACCAATTTGGAAATGGCGCGGGAGACTTATTATTTAACAATTGTACACTTAAAGGGAAATATTTTGCACGAAGAATATTTGATACTGATCAAATTGCTACTTTGCTACCCGAATATGGGCTCTTTTCTCTAACCCTACATGGTGCCAATAAATTAAAAAATTCAAAATTTAATACGGCCGTCGTCACCATCGACAATTTTGTTCCCCAGGGAAGTGTACTTGCACCTGGAGTAGTCAGTGCATCCGAAACCATTAGGCCTGGGGATGAAGTCCTTGTACAAGGACCCTTGGCTTTCGCAGTTGGAAGGGCAATTATGAGTGGCCCCGAAATGCAACAAAGCTCTCGTGGAGTTGCTATTGATATTCGCCACGTACAAAAACTCTAAACAACAACTGCAACTTCTCCATCTTCTCGTAATATCACATTATAGACTGGTATTTTCCTCCTTAACACTGGACTCTCTCCAGTCTCGAGATTAAATCTTAAACCATGCCAGGGACATTTGACCATCTTCGATTCCGAATCTATTTCTCCAAGAAACGGCCCGCCACATTTCTCACTGTTGTATCTGTTCTCTCCCGATTCATGCAGTGGGGCATGTTTGTGAGGACAGCTACCATGAATCGCATATAATTCGCCATCTATGTTAAAAACCGCCATCTTCAAACCACCTAATCTCACCTCTGTCCCCTTCCCCTCTGGAAAATCTTCAATCCTCCCAATAATTTTCTCTCGCATATTATATTCCAAATACTTCCTTTGAATTTCCATGACAAATTCTCGATCGAGTCTCTTTGTCTATACCTCTGTTATTAAACAACCAATTTGGTGGATCGAATGTATTGTGGGGCCAATCACTTGAGTATAGGAA
>JAPYRM010000141.1 GCA_029941175.1 Halobacteriales archaeon | reverse complement strand
CTAGAGGACAGGATAAGTGCCTTTCGAGAAGAACCTCAAATGCCCATGACCCGGCGATGTTCTACCATTAAGCACTCATCTTGGATTACAATCCTACCATGAAATTCTGCTAATTTTGCAGCTTCAAGATGGCTAATTCCTAACTGCATCCAGATGATATTAGAATCGTTTCTATCGAGTACTGTGTCAATTACAGTTGGCACTTCAGAAGACGGGCGGAAAACATTTACCATATCTATTTCAACAGGTACTTCGGCAAGGGAATCATAGGTAACTTGGCCAAAAATGTTCTCAGTAGTATGGGGGTTTACCGGGATGACATTGTATCCTTGTTCATACATATACTTTGGAATGTTGTGGGCGGCTTTTGTAGGATTGGTAGAACAGCCTATGACTGCAATCGTCTCTAATTTAAAAATGTCATGAAGGATTGCATCGTTTGGCAGATTCATTTACAATACCCCGCTAATAACGAGTGAAAATGTGGCTAAAAACATACCATATTTCAAATAAAGTTGGCCTTTGGAAGGGTTCGTAAAAGAGAGGAAGAGGGCAAAGCCCATCAGGAAATCTGCGATGGTTATTGCGAATAGATAAAATAGACCAAAAGCCCCATTCAAAAATGGTAAAGGACTGATTAGAATGGCTATCAAAAGAGATATTGCAGAGATTATTAGAGAGGGCGTAGTTCCAATTGCCAAAGGGAGAGTTTTGAGGGTTTTAGTCCGATCGCCCTCCATATCTTCAATATCTTTGATTATTTCTCGTGAAAATGTAGACAATACGATGAGGGAAAAGAGGACTAATAATGTTTGATTTTGAAGAGCCTCAAATCCAACCACTGAAACAGATCCAAAGAGAATGGTGCTCCCCCCAAGATAGGAAACTACGAAGTTCCCTACGAAGGGCATCCCTTTAAACAAAGGAGTGTACAAGATTAATAAAACAAAATTGAGTATTGCTATGAAAATTGCAAAGGGAGGGAGTATCAAACAGATGAGTATTGCTATGAGAAATAAGAGTATACTGAATTTCAAAGCACTATTTTTAGAAATTACACCAAGGGGTATGGGCCGGGTAGGAGAATTGATTCGGTCGATATCACTATCAAAATAATCATTTATGGAATTTCCTGCAGCTGTAGCCAATATAGTAGCAAGAATGGAAACAACAATTAGAATGAGTGAAGAATAAAAGAGGTTAAACCCACCATAAAAATTTATTGTTATCAAGGTTCCAACAAAAGTTAATAATCCGGCTGCAAAGGCGTTTAATGGACGTGATAAGCGCAGATATCCCCTGATAACAGAAATCATTTGAATGAACCATGGCCATGAAAAGCTTAAAATCCTGCGATGATGCAGTATCGCCGTAGTTAAACAGTTGTCAAAATAATTGACAGTTTGGGGCGTGTAACTCAGCTAGGATAGAGTGCTTGGCTTCGGACCAAGATGTCGGGGGTTCAAATCCCTCCATGCTCGTTGAAAATGACACCGGGAAAGAAAAAATTTGGAGAGTTGACAAAGGCAGAAATGCCATTGTTCATAGATCTATATGAATTGACAATGGCACAGGGGCACATAGAAAGGGACCACAACGTCATCGCTTCGTTTGATCTGAGTTTTAGAGATATGCCAGATATTTTGGGATATATTTTAGTGGCGGGGTTAGAGGACGTCGTTGGGTATATTGAATCAATAGCATTTGAAGAAGAGGCCCTCGGGCACTTACGGGAGATGGGATTCAAGGAAAGTCTTTGTGAATATTTGGCTGATTTTAAGTTTACAGGAGACATGAGAGCAGTTCCAGAAGGTACTGTAGTGTTTCAAAACGAACCTATCATTGAGATAACAGCCCCAATAGTAGAAGCACAGATTCTAGAAACGGTGTTAATTAATCAGATGGGGTTTCAAAGTTTGATTGCTACAAAGGCTGCTAGAATATACGACACAGTGAAAAAGTATGGCCAGGGACAATCGCTCATAGAATTCGGAGCTAGGAGGGCACACGGGGTTGAAGCTGGAATCAAAGCATCTAGGGCGGCGTACATAGGAGGGTTTGAGGGAACATCCAATTTGGCCGCAGGGGTCATGTACGGTATTCCAGTGATGGGCACCATGGCCCACTCATGGATACAGAGTTATGGGACAGAACGAGAGGCGTTTGAATCGTTTATAGAAACATATGGAGAGGCGTCTATTTTACTCATTGATACGTATGACACGGTGAGGGGTGCAGAAAAGGCAAAAGAAGTGGCTCAAACAAAAGGAGTTAAAATAAAGGGAGTTAGATTGGATTCGGGAGATCTGGTATCACTATCCAAACAAGTGAAGGCGGTAGTAGGTGACTTGGGGATATATATTACATCGGGATTGGACGAATACAGAATCGATCATTTTTTACAGGAAGGAGGGATTGCTACGGGATTTGGAGTGGGTAGCAATTTGGTGACTATTCAGGATATTCCTGTTGCGGAAATAGTGTACAAACTGGTGCAGGTAGAAGAAAATGGAAAAAAGATACCAAGTATGAAATTTTCAGATGGTAAAAGGACATATCCAGGGGAGAAAAGCATAAAAAGATTGGTTAAAAATGGGAAGTATCAGAAAGATATTCTTGCTTTAAAAGAGGAAGAATTAGAAGGCGAAGAGCAACTGATCAATAT
>JAPYRM010000140.1 GCA_029941175.1 Halobacteriales archaeon | reverse complement strand
CGCCAAAGGCGTGGACAAAAGCAGCGCGGAAACCGTGCTGGCTCAACTGGGGTAAGGTCGCTTCCCCCGCGAGTCGGTGGGACAGCCTTTGCATCATGAATATTGTGTAAAAACACTGGTCCGGGCTCCGCTCGGAAATGGTGGGATCGCGTAGAATGCGGTCCTTTCATTCACGGACAGTTCCGGCTTTCAGGAAAAAGGTGGGTACATGGAGCAGATCGAAACATTCATTAATGAAAACCTGATGCCATACGCCTGGAGTTTCGCCATGGCGGTGGTGGTCTTCGTCATTGGTATCTGGGTGGCCAAGCGTATCTCCAACTGGTGCAAATGGCTGCTGAACAAGCGCCTGGACCCGACGGTGGCCAATTTCCTGGGTAACATCATCCACATCCTGCTGTTTGTCTTCGTGGTGATCGCCGCGCTGGATCAACTGGGTGTCGAGACCACCTCCCTGGTGGCCATTGTCGGTGCCGCCGGTCCGGCGGTGGGTCTGGCACTGAAGGATTCCCTGGGCAACTTTGCCGCCGGTGTCATGTTGATCATGTTCCGGCCTTTCCGTGTCGGGCACTATGTGGAAGTGGCCGGCACCTCCGGCACCGTGAAGGAAGTACGTATCTTCGCCACGATTCTGAACACGCCGGACAACAAAGTGGTGACCGTGCCCAACGGTCCGATCATTGCCGGCAATATCGTCAACTACTCGGAAATGCCCACCCGCCGGGTGGACATGGTGTTCGGGGTTGGCTATGACTCGGATCTGAGCAAGGTGAAGCAGATCCTGCAGGAAGTGATCGCCGAAGACGAGCGCTGTCTCAAGGATCCGGCCCCGACCATCGTGGTGTCCGAACTGGCGGATAGCTCGGTGAATTTCCTTTGCCGTCCCTGGGTGAAGAGTGCGGATTACTGGGCGGTGCTCTGGGATACTACCGAGAAGGTAAAACGCCGCTTCGATGAAGCGGGCATTAACATCCCCTTCCCGCAAATGGATGTGCACCTGAACAAGGTGGATGGCTGATTGTAGAGTGGCCGGCTGCCTGGTGGCGCCGGCCCGGCCGGGAGAAAAGCGATGAAAGTGTGGGGCCGCAAGGATTCCACCAACGTGAAAAAGGTGCTGTGGTGCGCCGACGAGCTGGGCCTGGAGGAGGAGCATCAGCCGCTTGGTGGCCGTTACGGCGGGCTGGATGAGCCGGTATATCGGGAAATGAATCCGAACGGCCTGATTCCCTGCCTGCAGGATGGCGACCTGGTGTTGTGGGAATCCAATGCCATCGTTCGTTATCTCGGCGCTCAGTACGGCGCCGGCCGGGTGTACGCCTCGGATCCGAAACGCCGGGCCGGCGCGGACAAATGGATGGATTGGGCTTCCACCACCCTGGTGGGTGCCTACAAGGACTGGTTCATCAACCGGGTACGCCGAACCGCGGAGACTCGCGATTCGGCGGCCATGGAACGGGGACTGCGGTTTTTGCGCGAGCAACTGGCGGTGGCGGACCAAGCTCTGGCCAGCCAGCCCTACCTGTCCGGTGATGACTTTGGCATGGGCGATATCCCGCTGGGCTGCCTGAGCTATCCGTGGTTTGAGCTGGATGACCAGCGCCCGGATCTGCCTCATCTGGAAGCCTGGTATCACCGTCTGGCCGAGCGCCCCGCTTATCGACACCGGGTGATGATAGAGATCACCTGATTCCCTTCCTGTCCTGTCGGCCCGCTCTGGCTGACAAGCGATCCTTGCTGGAACAGAAACAGGTTCGGCGCGCCGGTCAGGGCGCGCCAATCTTGTTGTTTTTTGCTCAATCCTGTTACGCGGTTCTCCTGATAGATGAGATAAAAGTCACAATTCGGTTACAGCCGCTGACAACGGAAACCGCGGAGTTACCTGAGCACGCGCCGTTAACATGACGTAAATCACATTCTACATTTTTTCATAGCCACCCTTTGTACATTCGTTCATTCGAGGTTCATCGGTTTTCAGGGGGACGGGGAGCTCAACCCTGGTCACTGGATGACCTGAATTTTTCGAACAATGGTTACTCAATGAGGGTGGAAGCGATGATTACGTCCATGGCAAGAGGCCTGCTACTGTGCTTGATGGTGGTCGCCCTGGCCGCCTGTGGTGGCAGTGGCGGTGGTGGTGGCGGCGGTACGCCGAACGATCCGAACAACCCGGGAACCCCGAATAACCCGGACAACCCCGATAACCCGGACAATCCGGATGACCCTGATAACCCGGACAATCCCGATGATCCGGATGATCCCGACAACCCTGATAACCCCGACGATCCCGACGAGCCGACTCCTGAAGAAGAAGCGGAGTTGTTGACGCTGATCGATAGCAACAACCATTTCACCGCTTCTGTTTGTCCTGGTGCTCTGATCGACTCCAATCTGGGCGATGCGATTGATGTTCTGACTTGTCAGAATGAAGCGCTTGAAAACATTTCCCTGAGCAACGACAACTTGCTGGGCCTGTTGTGTGCCAACGCGGTAGCGGACACCGAGTCCGGTCTGCTGGGTAGCGCCACCAATCCAGACTTCCTGCAAGCCTGTGTATTGGAAAGCGGCACTTACCTGAAGAACACCATCACTGGCTTGCTGGACGGTACCAGCCCGGTGACCCAGGCACTGTGTCCGGCTAACTCCCAGGACGCGGACGGCAACCCGGTGACCTGTCT
>JAPYRM010000139.1 GCA_029941175.1 Halobacteriales archaeon | reverse complement strand
ATCATCAGGGGAAAGTGCTAATTCCTCCACGGAAGATTCCACATCATCAGGGGAAAGTGCTAATTCCTCCACGGAAGATTCCACATCATCAGGGGAAGGTTCTATTTCAAATTCTCCTACACTGGAGCTAGGTATTATATCTACACTAGCTAGCCGATCGCCTTTATCTACATCCATAATTGTAACACCCATAGTATTTCTTCCGATTAGAGAAATTCCATCTACAATGGTCCTCATTATTTGTCCTTTTTCAGTGATAGCGACCAGATGATCTCCAGATCTAACAGTTTTTATTGCGCAGACACTTCCATTTCTTTTTACGGTTTTGATATCGATCACACCCTTTCCGTTTCTCGCTTGAACACGATATGCATCAAGTAGAGATCGCTTCCCGTATCCATGTTCAGTTAGGGTTAAAATCCAATTTGAGGATGTCCCAACAGCCGCCACACCTGCGACAGAATCCCCACTATTTAGTCGAATTGCCCTTACGCCTCGGGCAGAACGTCCCATGGATCTAACTTGTGTATCGGCAAATCTAATGCTTTTTCCATTAGTAGTGGAGATGACCAATTCTTGAGTACCATTTGTAAGGACCACATCTACTAATTCATCTCCGTCCTCTAATCTGGTTGCCACGATGCCAACGGTGCGTATGTTTCGGAAAGATTCGACAGAGGTTCTTTTTATGTATCCGTCCCGGGTTATCATTGTAAAATGTTCACCTGGTTCGAAATCCGTAGTAGCTACAACTGCGGCTATTTCTTCGCCATCCCCGAGCTTCAAAACATTTACAGCAGACACGCCGCGGGCCGTTCTACTTTTAGTAGGCACATCATATACTTTTAATCGATAGACGCGTCCTAAATTGGTGAAACAAAGAAGGTAATCGTGAGTATTGGCAAAGAATACGGTCGCAACTCGGTCTTTAGGCCTAAGTGCAGTTCCAATGATGCCTTTCCCACCACGGTGTTGGGCTGTGAAAGTAGAAATTGGCATTCTTTTAATGTAGTCGGATTCGGTGACCACTATAACCACATTTTCTTGGGGGATGAGATCGTCCCTACTCACTTTTCCAGTATCTGGTACTATTTCAGTTCGCCTCTTACTAGAATATTTTTCACGGATTTTAAGAAGCTCTTCTTTGATTACATTTAAGAGTTCGGACTCATCTGAAAGAATAGTTTCTAGCCGTTTGATTTGATCAAGTAAACTGGCATGTTCGGATTGAACTTCGACAGATTCCATCTGAGTGAGACTACCAAGTTGCATTCGAACGATGTGTTCTGATTGAACTTCAGACAATCCAAAAAGATCACATAATGCTTGTTTTGCATCAGTGCGGTTGGATGCCCCCCTGATTGCGTTAACGACATCGTCTATCATTTCAAGTGCGATTAGTCTTCCTTCGAGGATATGTGCCCGCTCCTCGGACTCATAGAGATCGAATTCAGATCGCCTAGTGACGACTTCTTTTCGGTGGTTAATGAAATGGCATAAAGATTCTTTCAGATTCAAAATTTGAGGCTGCCCGTCGACCAAAGCCAGATTGATCACTCCAAATGATGTTTCAAAAACCCTACCAAGAAGTTGGTTTTGAACGACATCGGTATTTGCAGACCTAGATAATTCAACTACGACTCGGATTCCGTCCCTATTGGATTCATCGCGCAGATCAGTGATGCCTTCAATAACACCATCATTAACCAGATTGGCTATGTGAGTGACCATTCTAGATTTGTTTACCTGATATGGAATCTCAGTTATAATTATTTTATCGCCACTGTCAGATGGTTCAACTTCGTAACTAGCTCGGATTCTAATTCTCCCACGACCAGTTGTATAGGCATCGTGGATCCCTTCTCTACCGACTATTGCACCTCCAGTTGGGAAATCAGGACCAACAACGGGCCCGGGACTGTCGGGTAGATCTATAAGATCGGTGACGTGACAATCGGGTTGGTCAATTATGTGGACGGTTGCGTCGATTAATTCCCCGAGGTTATGGGGAGGGATGTTAGTACTCATTCCCACAGCGATTCCAGAGGACCCATTTACCAATAACCCAGGAATTTTAGTGGGTAGCACAGTGGGCTCTGATAGGCGGTCGTCATAGTTTGGTTGGAAATCGACAGTATCGCGATCAATATCTGAAAGATATTCTTCGGCTATTTTTGCCATTCTAGCTTCGGTATACCTCATCGCAGCAGCACGGTCACCATCAACAGATCCAAAGTTTCCTTGCCCATCTATGAGAGGGTAGCGCATTGAGAATGGTTGTGCCATGCGAACGAGAGCATCGTAAATTGCAGAGTCACCATGAGGATGGAAATCCCCCATGGTTTGACCAACGATAGAAGATGCTTTGCGGGGGCTAGAACTGCTTGATATACCTATTTGATGCATAGCATATAGAATCCGTCTATGAACGGGTTTGAGTCCATCCCGAACGTCGGGGAGTGCCCTTCCTGCGATAACGCTCATGGCATAATCAATATAAGATTGTTCCATTTCATCTTCGATCCGGACACGGAGAATTCTATCTTCGTTTGTTGGATCGGGGGTTTTGTTTTCGGAACTCATGGTGTAATTAGAGATAAAGCATTATTGTCAAGTTTGTATTATATATCGACCCATGCGGCATCTGCAGCGTGATCTCGGATGAACTGTTTTCTGGGTTCGACTTCGTCA
>JAPYRM010000138.1 GCA_029941175.1 Halobacteriales archaeon | reverse complement strand
ATTGTACTCAGATCTATACACCATAGCTTCTATTCATGGGACAGGAAGTTTGGAGAAAAAACGCCGTGTTCTTTCGAACTTGTTCAACTTATGCGGGCCTCTTGAGGCCAGGTATCTGGCTAGATTGGTTTTATCAGAAATGCGCATTGGAGTGGGAGAAGGTGCAATAAGAGATGCCATATCAGCAGCTTTTGAAATACCAATAATGGATGTCGAAAGGGCTCTTCAAGTTTCGAACGATTTTGGTTTTGTAGCAGAAGTGTCGCGAGAGAAAGGGGTTGAGGGGGTGCACGAAATTAAATTAAAAGTTGGAAGGCCTATTAGTTCCATGCTGGCCCAATCTAGTACTATTGAAGATGCCCTTTCCGCCTGGAAATTGGTGTCAGTGGAACCAAAATATGATGGTGCTCGCATCCAAGCGCACTACAATGGAGATTCCATTCGCCTTTATTCTAGGAATATGGAAGAGGTCACCAAGCCACTTCCAGAAATAGTTGAGTTTCTTCAAGAGAATCTTACTAAGCCTGCGATTCTTGACGGGGAAGTTATTGCTACAGATTCGGGTGGAAATTCATTGCCATTTCAAGAAGTTCTTCGTAGGTTTAGACGCAAACATGATATTGAAAAGGCCCGGAGAGAAGTTCGACTTAGGTCTTATTTTTTTGATTGCGTTTATGCAGATGGGGTTGAGTTATTGGATTCGCCGTTGTCCTTGCGCAGAGAGCATCTTGATTCTATTTTAAAAGAGGGAAGTTCTCCTTTTTTACTCACGGGGGATCAAAAAGAGATAAGAAAAATAGAATTGAAGGCTTTAGAAGATGGATTTGAGGGAATCATGTTGAAAAATCCAGATTCCCTATATGCACCTGGAAAGAGAGGAAAGAATTGGTTAAAATGTAAACCGAGTGTTGAAACTCTTGATTGTGTGATTACGGGAGCAGAGTGGGGAAATGGACGACGAGCGAATTTTTTAGGAGCTTTTGAGCTCTCGGTTATTTCATCGAATGTAGACGCCGGCATAGAGTATAAAAATATCGGCAGAGTTGGAACGGGAATTACAGATGCAGAGTTAGAAGAAATGACTGAATTGTTACGTCCGTATATAGAAAGTCAAACTGGAAAACTAGTAAAATTAACACCAGAAATTGTTTTAGAAGTGGGATATGAAGAAATTCAGAGTTCTTCAAATTACTCTTCAGGATATGCCCTTAGATTTCCCCGGGTGATTGCGGTTCGTCACGATAAAAAGCCAAGCGATGCGGAAACCTTAGAGAAAATTGAACAGTTATTTAAATCATAGACAGATTGGTTGAAGTCCATGGTAAAGAATCAAATTAGGTTAAGCAGAGGTTTCATTACTAAGGTAGGCAGCTACGTCTGCTTGAGTTATGATTCCAACAGTAATTCCAGATTCCATTACAACAATTGCTTTATAATGATATAATAAACTAGAAATTTCATCTAGAGTGGAATTTTTTCCGACCGTTGGAAAGCTTTCTCCCATGATTTCATTTACGGACAAATCGCCTATTTCTACATATTTTGCACGGGAGTGAATGATGTCAGAGTTACTAATAGAACCAACAGAAGAACCATCTTGAATTACAGGTAGTTGAGAGTATCCAGTATCCTGCATACGCTTGACGGTGTTCTGTACTGTGTCTTTAGGAGATACGCTGATAACTTCGCGATGCATTAAGACCTCTGCACGGACTAGAGATCCAGATTTTTCATCCATAGCATTTACTATTCTACGGAGTGTTGATAATCGAGGATCTACATCTCCACCTTCTATTCGGGCTATCAAGGGCTGAGACACTCCTGCTCGCATTCCAAGTTCGTTTTGGGTCAATCCAAGCTCGTTTCTTCGGTTTTTTAGAGACTGGGGGGTGGGCAACTCCATAAAAATAATAACCAGGAGTTATACATAAGTGTTTCTTGGAGAGGTTGATTGGTAGTTTATTAAAATAAGCAGTATCCGAAGCGTTGAGGCTTTATGTATAGAAACAAGTAACATGTTGATGATGACTACTACTTCGAATGCAGATTCTCGAATAAGTACAAGAAGAAAATTATTTTTAAATCCATATGGGCCTGAATTGGGAGATGTTCCTCAACAAAAAATGGGTCGGGAAGAAATGGAAAAAGTTGTAAAAACAGGGACGACAACGATTGGGTTGTCTACTTCAGAAGGTGTGGTATTGGCAACAGATATGAGAGCTAGTTTGGGAGGCAGATTTATTGCAAGTAAGGATGTTCAAAAAGTAGAACAAGTGCACCCAACCGCAGCAGTCACCATGTGTGGATCGGTAGGAGGTGCCCAAGCTTTTATTCGTTCGTTGAAGGCAGAAACTAGTTTATATGAAATGAGGAGAGGCAAAGAAATGAGTATCAAGGCACTTGCTACGTTGGCAGGTAATTTTCTTAGAAGTAACTGGACTATGTTTCTGATATCCCCAATATTGGGGGGCGTAGATAAGGGAGGAAATCAAGTATACAGCTTGGACATAGGGGGTGCAGTTTTGCTAGATAATTATGTTGCCACAGGTAGTGGGATGCAATTGGCGTATGGGGTACTTGAAGATAAATACGAAGAAGGAATGACCAATAAAGAGGCAGTTACGGTTGCGGCCCACGCAATTAAAAGTGCTAGTCAAAGAGACACGGCCAGTGGAGATGGAATATATTTAGC
>JAPYRM010000137.1 GCA_029941175.1 Halobacteriales archaeon | reverse complement strand
GCTAGCTTTTATTGGTAATAAATTGATAATCATGACAATTTTTGTAACATTTGACGTACCTGAGTATCTCCAAGAAGCCGCTCTAGAAGCACTTGCCGTCGCACGAGATACGGGGTCTGTTAAAAAAGGAACAAACGAAACGACAAAAGCCATTGAACGCGGGACTGCAAAATTAGTTTTCATAGCAGAAGACGTACAGCCTGAAGAAATTGTAATGCACTTACCTGAACTTTCTATCGAGAAAGGAATTCCATTTTTATTTGTACCAACACAAGAAGAAATTGGAAATGCAACAGGGTTATCAGTACCAAGTGCAGCAGCCGCAATCGTAGATCCAGGAAGTGCGAAGGATTCTGTTGAAGATTTATCCGCCAAGCTTGAGGACCTCAGTAAAGCATGAGCATTGAAGATTCCACACCCGCCGAAGTAGTGGAAATTGTTGGTAAGACTGGTATGCATGGGGAAGCAATGCAAATAAAGTGTAGAATTAAAGACGGCTCTAATAAAGGACAGGTTATAATTAGAAATTGCATGGGACCAGTCCGAATTGGAGACATAATCCAATTAAGAGAAACCGCAAGAGAAGCAGATTCTATCGGAGGCAGGTGACTCACCCATGCCCGCGTTCAGATCTTGCGACTTTTGTGGAGGTCCAATGGAACCTGGGACTGGAATGTTATTTGTACAAACTGATGGACGATCTTCCTATTTCTGTTCTTCAAAATGTGATAAAAATTCAAAACTTGGTAGGAAATCTAGAAGGCTCCCCTGGACTGCCCGAGGCAGACATGTCAAAGCAAGCCAAATGTCCCAAAATCCTAAACCTGCTACCCAAACTGTAGAACTAGACCTAGAACTAACTGAAGAATAATGACCCAGGAACGAACTTTCGTATTAGTTAAACCAGACGGGGTTCAGCGCGGTCTTATCGGTACCATAGTCTCTAGATTTGAAAGGCGAGGTCTCAAACTTATAGGTGCAAAGCTATTGACCATCGATTCCGAACTAGCAAAGAAACATTATGCCGAACATATTGGGAAGCCTTTTTTTAATGGTTTAGTCGAATTTATCTGCTCGGGCCCTTCCTTTGCCATGGTTCTGGAGGGGAAAAATGCTGTCAGTATCGTTCGTCAAATGATGGGGTCGACCAACCCCTCCGAATCCCTCCCCGGGACCATTAGAGGCGATTTTGGAATTGACCTAGGGCGAAATGTCATCCATGGGTCCGACACGAATCCGGGATCTAATGAAAGAGAAATAAATCTATTCTTCGACAAACTTGAGTTTTCATCATATGTGCGCATAGACGAATCCTGGATCTATGAGTAATATTTAGAAGTTATAGCTCGATCTCTCCCCGATCCAACTCTTCTTCGACTAGACGTGTAGCTTTAACCATATTTACCATTTTTTTGTAGGCCACTTCTCGGGACAAGAGTTTAAGACCACAATCGGGACTGACTGTTAATCTGTCGGGAGGGACCACCTCCAAGCCCTTTAAAATTCGTTCTCTAACTTCTTCTACAGATTCTATTCTAGAATCATGCACATCTATTACTCCAAACCCAATATCTTTTGTAAAAGGGACCTTCTTGAACACTTCTAGTTGGCTATAATTGCCATTGGCCAATTCTACATCAAATTCATCAACTGGGAAATCTAGTATCTTGGGAAAAATTCTTGAATAATCCCCATAACATACGTGTAACCCAATTCTGATATTATCTGCTATTCCTCTTGTTATCTTTTCTAAACATTTCCTTACCACTTTATGATCTTCGGGCGTAGTGGCTAGTGCGGGTTCATCAATTTGTATATACCTCACTCCTGCATCAACCAAATTTTTTATTTCAATATTGACAAGTTCTGCCAATTCATACGACAATTCCTTTTCGTCTTCATAATACTCATTGAAACTCCAATTTGCTAGTGTGTAGGGCCCGGTTATGGGTACTTTTATAGGTCTATTTGCAATCTTTACATTATATTTGTATTCTTCAAGAAGCCATGGTTCCCTGTATGAAACCTTTTCAACTACCGATGGTTTGTCAAAATAATTGTGACCCCAGACCTTTACGGGACCATTGAATTCATACCCCCTTATCCTTTCTGCGAAATATTCGACCATTTCATTTCTTTTCATTTCTCCATCTACTACAACATCCAATCCTGCTTCTTCATGCTCTTTTATGATTATCGTAGAGGCATCATTTTTGGCTTCGTTGTATTGCCTTCTTGAATCTTTATTCGAAAGAATATGATATGATTCTCGGGCTTGATTGAGCCATTTTGGTTTTGGATAAGAACCAACTACTGTTGTCAATATGAAATGCTTATTAGGGTGATCCGCGGGCCTAAATTGAGATCTAGTGTCTCTCATCATATCTCCTCTATTTTTGTGATAGATCCCAATAGTTCTAATTTTTCAGTAAATCTATTTTCTGGCAAGTAAAATAATCCCGTATTGGAATTTATAATTGCATTTTGTATATCGGCCCCAGCTTCAAGTATTCCTTTAATCATTTTTTGAATTTCTTCAACGGATTCGATATGGGTATTTTGCCCATCCACTACTCCTAAAGATGTAGTCTCTGGAGCTCCGTATTCCTCCAATAATGCTAAATTGGGTCCATTTTCTGTAACAAAGTCAAAACCAATCCCTGCGTCCAATTCAATTAGGGAGGCGTAGGTTTCTCC
>JAPYRM010000136.1 GCA_029941175.1 Halobacteriales archaeon | reverse complement strand
AATCCATCTTGTCCTGTGTATTGGGAACCGGTCCACTCTTCGTATGTACTTGGAGTGTCTCCCTCAGACATAAGATCTGTGTTGTAGTGTAGGGTGTATGGAAGTCCATATCCTGGAAGCTCGTATCGTGGGGCTCCGGGTGCTTTCCATTGTCCTTCAGGGTAACCAAGATCGCCGGCTACTTGTTTGAGCCAGTGATCGTTTTCGAGTCTACGGTATACACCTGCACTTGCAGCAGCACGTGCTGTTGGAAGTGAATAAAGGCTCACATCAGAACTAACGATGTTTGCTTTCTTTTCTGCAATAAGTTTGGATGCGATTTCAGAAGAACCACCACCCCATGGTGTAAGTTTTACACCAGGAACGGATTCTTCGAAAGCTGGTTTGATTGGATCGAGCATATCTGGCTCGTCCATCGCACCGTAAAGGAGACATTCTCCCTCTGCCTGTGCTGCTTTTATAACAGAACTAGAAATGGTTACGGACCCAATTGTTAATCCTGCAGATGCGCCAGGAGCAGGTTGTCTCTCGGAGCGTCCAGAGGCAGAAGATGAACTCCCACCTGCAACAACGCTACTGGATTCAGATGATCCTGATTTGTCTCGAGCGGCCCCGGATCCGGAGGATCCACTGCTGCCACCCGTACAGCCAGCGATCCCGGCAATGCCGGCACCGACAGCCGAAACTTTTAAAAATTGTCGTCTTTTAAGATTTTCTTTCATAATTTAAATTATTCCAGGTTATTGCGTTTATATTTCTGACAGAAATTATCATTCAATAAACCTGATTTTAATCATAGATTAGCGTATTTAAATTTTGCTATAATAATAAGAGAGGGATATAAATATGTTTAGGGGAATAGAAAAAGAAGGATCAAAACGTAATAATATTCACAGATTGTGATGCGTCAGACGTTGCTACTGGTTTCGTTTTTGGGACAGCCAGCCAAATGCAAAAGAA
Source organism: Halobacteriales archaeon (assembly GCA_029941175.1). Lineage (GTDB taxonomy): Archaea > Halobacteriota > Halobacteria > Halobacteriales > Hikarchaeaceae > Hikarchaeum. The sequence goes on along the minus strand of JAPYRM010000136.1, from coordinate 1,775 downwards.
GAGGCCGAAGAGGAGGTAGATTCGGTAAAATCGCGGGAAATGGCAGAAAGTGAATCTTTTAAGTGAGATCCGACTTCGATTGAACAGTCAGAAAGGGGTTCTGCGACACATAGAAGAACATAGTTGGCAGCCAAATGTTCCTTTCGAAGTACACGAGGGAGGGATGTGTGAATCACATCTCCTGTGAGTAAATGGCCCGTGCATTTGGCACAGGATCCCCAACGGCACTCAAAGGAGAGGATACAACCTGCCGAAATTGCAGCTTCAAGAATAGTGCTACCGTCAGGTACGTCAATGGCATCTATATGGCCATCGTCCCAAATTAAACGTACGGTATAAGGAGTAGATGCCATGGTAAGTTGTTGAGAGTATAGTTGATGGTGAGTTTTATGTGCGGTTATTATTAAGGCGTGTGTTAGAATGACAACGACAACAGTACGTGTGAGCGAGGTGAAGAAATATCGTGACTCTGTACGATATTGTTCGGCCGGTGCTTTTCAAATTGCCACCGGAGATCGCTCATAATTTTGGAAAAAATATTCTCAAAGTGGGTAGTTCGAATCAGATGGTTAGAGAGAAAATTAGATCTCATTATCAATTTAACCACCGCGCTCTCAAAATGGAGTGTCTAGACTCTGAATTTCCGAATCCAATAGGAATTGCGGCAGGATTTGATAAGAATGGTGAAATTACAAAAAGTCTAATTGACTTGGGGTTTGGATTTGCAGAGATAGGGACAGTTACCCCGGATGCACAAGATGGAGAATCTAAACCAAGGTTATTTCGATTGCCAAAGGATGCAGGGATGATCAATAGACTTGCGTTTAATGGAGAAGGGGCAGATCGAGTGAAAATGCGAATGAAATCTATGGGAAATGTTTCTGCGCCTATTTCGGTGAATATAGGAAAAATGAACCAATCGGGCCCAGAAGATGCTGTCGAAGATTATGTAAAGGTATTTGAAACACTGTATGAATTTCCAGACTATTTTGTAATCAATGTATCGTGTCCGAATACACCAGAAGTGTATGATGAATCTAGTCCAGAGCGCCTCTCAGAAGTGTTTGGGGCCTTGCAAGAAAAGAATAGAGAGAATAAACCAATTGCTGTGAAAGTGGGTCCTGATTACGGTTCGAAAGAAAAAAGGGCCAACCTATCCAAGGCGATTGAGGTTGCAGAAGAGCACGATATAAAGGCGATTGTAGCAACGAATACGACTACAGATCATTCTCAGATAAAATCTAAACATGGACAGGAGTGGGGAGGAGTAAGTGGAAAACCATTGGAGCAGAAAGCAACTGAAACTGTTGAATACATATACGGAATGACAGATTTGCCAGTGATCGGAGTTGGGGGAGTAGATTCAGCAGAAAGTGCATACAGAAAGATTAGACGTGGGGCGTCACTAGTGCAAATATATACGGGTTTTGTGTACAAAGGACCTTCACTTGCACGACAGATAACTAGGGGATTAGTTGAGTTACTGGAGAAAGATGGGTATGCATCGATTGAAGAAGTGGTTGGAATTGATTGCAAAGAGGCATAGAAATCTAAGAATTGAGCTCAGCTAGGCGCTTTTTCTTATATCGTTGATCATATATTTTGACTAATATGTCCGATTTTAGAATAGTCAATAACGTTATTGAAAACCCGCCTAATGCCAAATAGATGTGTTGTTCGGGAGAGGCCCAGTTCATTGTAATTATAGTGAGTAAAAATACCAGAGATCCAGGAGCCAAAAGTATAAATAGGCGTATTTTGTGATGTATAGAATT
>JAPYRM010000135.1 GCA_029941175.1 Halobacteriales archaeon | reverse complement strand
GTTCTAGACTACCTTCATATTTCTCGGGGCGTGTTGCGAGGAAGATCTCAAAGTTGAGATTGAATGTTTTAAGCACCTCGAGAATAAGAGTTAAAACCCCATTAACTTCAGTTTCAATTTGATCTGGTCGAAGGAATAGATGTCCATCATCGATGGTAAATGCCCACAATCTAGATAGTCCAGATAATTCTCCGCGTTGTTCTTTGCGGTAGACTTTACCATTTTCAAAATATCGAACGGGCAAATCGCGGTAACTTCTTTTTTGTTGATTAAAAATGGTTGCGTGGCCAGGGCAGTTCATTGGTTTGAGACCATATTCTTCACCACCAACTTCGAAGATGAACATATCATCGCGATAATTATCATAATGACCAGACCGTTTCCATAGCTCTGTTTTAAATAAATGTGGAGTTTCGGTGGGTTCGTAACCAGAATTGATATTTAGGGAATCTACATAAGAAGATAGTTCTCTGAGGACATAGGCTCCGTTGGGATGAAAAAGGGGAAGTCCAGGACCAGTTATTTCGGGGATGGAAAACAAATCGAGTTCTTGTCCAAGTTTTCGATGGTCTCGTTCTTTTGCAAGTTCACGGAAACGAAGGAATTCTTCTAGATCGGGTTTTGATTTAAAAGCGGTTCCATAGACGCGAGTAAGAGTTGAATTGTTAGAATCGCCCCTCCAATAAGCAGCAGATATATCTAACAAATGGATAGCTTTCACTTTTCCTGTTGAAGATACATGAGGACCTTTGCAAAGATCTTTCCAATCATCTTGAGTGTAAAATGATACTTTTTCTGCTTCTGCGGCTTCATTTTGGAGAATGTCTAGTTTGAAGGGGTTAGTGGAATAGAACTCCGCTACCTCTTCGCGGGAGACATCAACGCGGAGAATTTCATAGTCAGATTTAATGATTTTTTTCATTTCTGATTCTATTTCGGGGAGGCTTTCTTTCGTGATTTGAGCCCCATCAAAATCGTAGTAAAATCCAGTTTCAATAGGAGGGCCTATTGCCAAATTTACATCAGGATATAATCGAGAAAGTGCTTGTGCAAAAATATGGGCAGCTGAATGACGAAGGACGGTGAGGTATTGGTCTGATTTTTCAGTTATGATAGTGATCTGATCGTTGTCAGATACAAGAGTATAAAGATCTACTAGCTCATCGTTAATAGTTCCTGCAACAGCAGCTTTACCCAAGCCTGGGCCTATTGCGTGTGCAACATTTGAAATGGTCGAACCCAAAGGGATTGATAATTTTGCACCATCAGGGAGTATCACGTTGATATCTTTTGGTTGGGTTTGGGACATGGGAATTTTTATATTTGTGTAAGAATATTTGAGCTGAATATAGATAGATTAGATCTTACAATCATAGTAATAAATAGTAATAAGAGATATAAATCGGTTGGGCTTTTTGTGGTACGGACTATATTTATCGACTATGGCGGACTAAGCAATGAGGTAGCCCGGTTACATCAATGGGGATACTATTAAGAGTAGGAGAATGAATAACCATGTCTCCCTGGGTTAGATTAGGAACTTGAGACTTTAATCCAGTAGGTAGTTTTAATGAGCGGATAGCGGAATCGTTGTTGAGGTTTAAGATAACCATAGTGTTAATTTGAGTAAGGATATCTGCAGCTATATCGTGAGGATCTTGTGTGACCAAGAAAAGTCCGAGCCGTTCTTTTCTTCCTTGTTTTGCAGCATTGATAAATTTCTGGATGAGAACGTTTCCTTGTTCTGTATCGGAGTTTCCTGTGGAGAGGAAATTATGTGCTTCATCCATTGAGATCAGCAAGGGTGTTTCTTTGATACGTGGGTATTTGGGAACTTCAGTTAGTTTGTTATCTATTAATAAACTAGAAAGTGCCAATACTACGAAAGTCGCGTGGAGGTCATTATTAATATGAGATGTAGGTACTACAGATAGTCGTCCGGGTTCGACAAACTGATCGATGAGGCCGGTGATCGAATTGGATTTTGAATCAGAAAAGACATTATTGAAAACACTTACTCGACGTTTGATTGCATCATAAGTCCCCGACAATATGTTATTATTAGAAACGTAATTGTCTTTATTTTCGTTGACAAATTCTAGGAAATTAGAATAAGTCTGCTTTTTTTCGGGCGTTTTATTGAAAAAATCAGGTAATATGTGATCGATTAATCCTGACAGTTGATGTTCAGAGAGACCGCTGCGAGTGATGAGCCAATGATTTTTTTCTACAAGGGAAAAAGGAATGCTGAAAAGGGTCTTTTCTGCGCTATGGTTGGAATCATATGTTACACCCCCAATATCAGGGACGAATACACGGGTATCTTCGTGTTGGCCGACTAGAATGTTATTTTCTTCGCAACGTCTCGCTACGTCTTCGGGTAGCTCGACTCCATCGTCGCACATCTGGGCATATTCATCCTGAGGATCAAATTGGACAATGGCTAATTTTTTATGTTGACCTTTAATTTCGTACGTTCGGTCATCGGATAGACACTGACGGAGGATGTTCTTGGTTGCTTGTGTTTTTCCAGATCCAGTCCCTCCTGTTACGAGCACATGGGTAAAAATGGTAGACCCGTGTGATTTTGTTTCTTTAAATCGATAGGGAAGATGCTTTTCAGGGAGTAGCTGCGATACATATCCAACAAAAATATCTTTTGGGTTTTTAGAAAGTTTGAGACCGGTGCTTATTGTTTTTTCATTGGCTCGGTAAACCCTAGACGCGGGTAGGGGGAGTCTACGGGCGGGTTTAGT
>JAPYRM010000134.1 GCA_029941175.1 Halobacteriales archaeon | reverse complement strand
GAGTGGCACAGGATCTGCTGCGATGGAAGCCGCTTTTGCAAATATAGTCGAGCCAGGGGACACAGTATTGGTTCCGACCAATGGGTACTTTGGAAAGAGAATGGAGTCGATGGCGATGCGGGCAGGAGGAGAAATAGTCCATGTAGATGCCCCGTGGGGAGAACCCCTACAACCTGAAGAAGTTTCTCGTGCGTTTGAAGAAAATAGTCCAAGCGTGTTTGCATTTGTTCATGCTGAAACAAGTACAGGGGCACTTCAGCATTCGGTGGAAGAATTAACTTCTATTGCACATGAAAATGAAGCAATCGTCATTGCGGACACGGTTACGTCTCTAGGAGGAGTGGAACTAGAAGTAGATAAATGGGGTATAGATGTCGCATATTCTGGTGCACAGAAGTGTCTTTCTTGCCCCCCGGGTGCAAGTCCATTGACGCTAAATGAGAATGCTCTAGAAAAAATTGAGAAAAGGGAAACACCTAGCAGATCGTGGTATTTAGATTTGGGTCTTTTAAATGGGTATTGGGGCAACGATAGGACATACCATCATACCGCTCCAATAACAAACATATATGCCATACGTGAAGCGCTTAGATTGGTAAAAGAAGAGGGAATAGAAAATAGATGGGAACGTCATTTTAGATTGGCATCTGCACTTAAATCGGGTGTTGAAGCGATGGGAGTAGAGATGAATGCAAAAGAAGAATATTGGCTTCCAAGTCTCAACGCCATTCGAGTTCCAGACAAAGTGAATGATATGAATGTGGTAAAACTACTTCTTCAAAAATATAACATAGAGATTGCGAGAGGTTTGGGCGATTTAAGTGGGAAAATATTTAGAGTTGGTTGTATGGGCCATTCTGCAAATGCGCATAATATTTCTTATTTCATGATGGCGTTTGGAAGTGCCCTTCAGAAAGAAGGGGCTACAATAGATGTAAAAGCAGGATTGGATGAGACATATAGAAGGTTGGAATAAAGGGTAAAGCCCATATTCAAAAGAAGAGTGCCCAGGCGATTAAAATTGCAAATAAAGAGGCAATAAGAGTTCCTATGGAATTGATAATTGCATATAATAAATTTTCTTCTTCAATCAAACGAATAGTCTCAAGAGAAAAAGTTGAAAATGTAGTGAAAGATCCGCAAATGCCAACTCCGACTATAAGTAAAACACTGGAAGAGCTATTTGAAAATGTAAATGCACCTAGTATGAAGCTCCCAATTACATTCACTACGAATGTCCCTATTGGAAAATTTTGAGAGGGAATGGACCGGGTTAGGACATGTCTTGCAAGAGCCCCAAATACACCCCCAATACCAACTAAGGCGAAAGTTTCTACGGAAAGTGGATCGACTACCATAGCCCCACCTGCTGTAATTTTTCATTGATGAATTTTCCAAAGAGAACTCCAATGAATCCTAAAATATAAGTCAATAATACATTAAATATGGCAAACTGTGGAGAAATGAAGGTCTCGAGAGCAAAAGTACTATATGTGGTAAATGATGCGACGAATCCAATTACTAAAAAGAAATGTAACAGGGGGTTGGAACGTTCAGAGGAAGTTCCAGCATAGAAAAGTATGCCTATGAAAATGCTCCCAAAAGTATTCACAAGAAGGGTGGCTAGTATGTTGGGGAATAAAATTGTGAAAGCATACCGAGTAATTGCTCCGAGAAACCCACCCAAAGAAAGGAGGACTGCCGAATACACTAGAGGGGAACGGATCTTTTTTAAGAAAGGGTTTGGAGAATTCATCTATAGGAGGTGTGGTATTTTGGTTCACTGGCGTAGATGCGTTTGATGTCTTTTGCTAGTGCCACATTTCCTTTGTCCTTGAGTCGAGGGAGAGGATTGTTTTGAGGATCTTGACGGAGATGTATTCCTTCAATTAAAAATGAGGAACCCTCTAATGTGGTTACTTTACCTACCTCAAAGAGATAATCCCCAGGAACTCCAAATTTCATTCCCTTGCTCTGATGTCGTTTAGATCCGAGGGAATGGATAGTAACATTGACATAAACATTATCGATGGCGCGAGTCCATATAGTTTTTACATTCTGTGCAGTTGTCGTTGTAACACGTTTTGAAGAGGACAAAGATTCAAGAGAAGTTATTGCAACGATGAAAATGGCTTCGTCCGTGTCAACTATGAATTCGTCCCCAAGTTCAAGGGTGGCGTCGTGAGAGAGAGGAATTGTAGTTGAGAGAGAATCTTCATGTTGAGAAACAATGACATTGCAATTAATCAATTTTGGAGATGGGACGCGTTGTTTATAGATATAATTACAACTTAGGCATTGTAAAGTGATAGTATCGTTAATGGTGTGTAAAAGAGTATGGTCGAGCTCTACACTAGGAGAACAAATGGGGCAACGATTGAGATGTGTATTGGTCATGGGTTGTTAAAGCGATAGGGAAGAAGATGGTAGACTAATTTTAACTCCGTCTGCATAAATAGTAGGATTTCGAATGATTCCGTCGAGATGTAATGGAGCCTCCACATCCCCTCCGATCCCTTTGTCATCTCCAATTGCTACGTGAACAGTGCCTGCTGCTTTTTCATCGAGTAAAACTGAACCAATTAACTCGACAACATCAAGGTTGGTTCCAATTCCTAGCTCGGCTAAGTTATATGCATTGTCCCCAACATCCATTGCGGCAATTTCAACTTGATTTTTGATATCACTATCGGAGATATAAGTTACATATCCATTTGAAACTTCGAATTCTATTGGTTCTTCCAAAAGTCCGTGGGGCATCAT
>JAPYRM010000133.1 GCA_029941175.1 Halobacteriales archaeon | reverse complement strand
ATGCACTTGGTCGAATAGTCCATGACGGCGAATCCGCTGAAGATGCCCTATCCTCTCTAACATGATCGAAAATATATTCAATGCCATAGCAGAATCTGCTCCCTCAATTCGAAAAGAATTAAGCATTCGTCGTGAATCTTCTACTACTCAGAATCCAACTGGTGATTCTCAGCTTGCAGCTGATATTTGGGCAGATAATTTCTTCGCAAACAAACTCTTAGAACTTGACGGTGTTGGGTCTTACGCATCCGAAGAACGCGAAGAAATATTGACTTCTGGAGATGGATTTTCAGTCGCAATAGATCCTCTAGATGGTTCCTCCAATTTACTATCTAATAATATGATAGGAACTATTGTTGGGGTGTACGATTCCCCCCTTCCCACTTCTGGAAAGAACATGATTGCAGCAGCATATGTTCTATATGGTCCCATAACCACAATGGTGATCGCACACTCTGGATCTGTCAACGAATTTATAGTCGACCAAGGAAAACTCCAGCCACTCCGAGAGAATATAATTCTACCAGAAACTCCTCAGTTATACGGATTTGGAGGACTTGAAAAAGAATGGAAACCATCATTTAAAAAGTATGCAGACAGCATCCGAACTAAGCTCAAACTACGTTATGGTGGTTCGCTAATAAGCGATGTCAATCAAATATTAACCTACGGTGGGATTTTCGCATATCCCGACCTTATATCCTCTCCAAATGGGAAACTTAGAGTTTTGTTTGAAGCACATCCCGTGGCCTATATAATTGAATCAGCTGGTGGTTTATCTTCTAACGGAGCTGTATCTATCCTAGATCTATCACCTGATACTCTGCACGCTAGAACTCCCCTTTATGTTGGAAACAAAGATCTAATTGAAGAATTTTCTAATTTATAATAATGGCAAAGTACGAACGTGTAACTAACATAGCCTCTGTTGTCATCTATGATTCTAAATGCCCATACTGCTCTGCAGTAACAAAATGGCTGAAACGGACTCGGGATCTCGGAGCCCTATCTTGGCACGAAAATACGGTTCAAAATTTCTTGAAAGCCCAATTCAATTACTCGCCGTTCGCTATGTTCTTAGTTGTCCCTTCTGAAGATAAAATATATGCTGGACCCGACGCCGCACGAGAACTATGTGAAAGGGCAAAACTACCGGAACTCTTCGGACGTTTGGTAGCGCAGGAATATCATAAAATTTCCAAAACTGCCAGTTTACTCTCCAACCGAAAACAGCCACTAGATAAAATCGAAGGTGAATTTCCACTAAATGCCAATTCTTTATTATTATTAGATGATCTATTCTACGAAGCATGGACTCTTCCATTTGAGGAATGATATTGCTATAATATGACCATGTCATCTGGGGCATGACTTAATCTTTTCACTTTTTTTTCTGTCACTACGATCTCGTCTTCAACTTGGATTCCACCAACTCCAATTTCATAGTAAGGTGGCTCCACGCACATTACCATTCCCGACTCAATTTCATTTTTTTCTAGTGTTATGAGTGGGTCATCATACGTCGAAATCCCAATCCCATGGCCCAGGTGATGCCGTTTGAATTCTGATAAATTTTTTATACCCTTCTTTGCACCTTCTTCTCGTATGTATCTCATAGTCTCTCTGAATATGTCTGAAGTACATGCTCCATTCTTAATTAGTGAAATTTCTTTATCCATCCCTTTTTTTAATATGTCATATTTCATCTCTATCTCAGAATCTGAATATTCAAATAAAAACGTTCTAGCAATATCCGATGCATATCCTTTATACGAACATCCCACGTCATATAACACTATGTCACCTTCTTTTAATGCTATTTCACTAGGGATGCAAGACTCTGCACTGTGAGGTCCAAACCCAATCAAACAGAAACCAGGCTCTGCCCCCAACTCAATCAATCTCTTTTTATATATTTTTTCTAAATCTTTTTCTGTCATTCCAGGCTTAACCTGTCTCGACGAATATTCAATTGCAGCTTCTGTTATTGCTACAGATTTCTCTAGTCTCTCCACTTCTTTCTCACTTTTAATCTTCCGTAATTCTGAAAAAATTCCCTCTGCAGCTGTTATTTTACACTTCGATCCCTTTTCAATTAATCTAGTCTCCTCTTCCATCAAATTTCTACTTTCAAGAGCTATGGTTTTTCCCTGACCTACTAAGTTAACTATTGCATCCAATAAAGCTCCGATAGCATCTGAAGAATTATTTTTGAAATTCAATTCCAATATTTCTTTTTCACGATTTGATAGATCGTGCCCCTCGTAGTAATAGTAGTCTCCATACGAGTATATCTCTCCAAATTCCAATTGATTCGTTATGAGCAAATCTGTGTCTCCATTTGGAAGTATCATATCCGGACAATCTTGGCCCTCCACCCACATGGAATACCGCTTTGGTTCGAGCGGACCTCTAAACCCCGACATATAGAATACATTTTCTGCAGAAGTGGCAATCACAGCGTCTACTTCTTTTTCAGACAGCACGTTTTGGATTCTTTCAACCTGAATCATTTCTATCTACAGCGTATCGAATAATTGACCATACCCTTCAACTTTAGGAGAAATGCCCCCTAGTTGATACCCCTTCCACACCTGGGCCTGTGCATCTCCTATTACTGGAACTCCTGTATCCTGTTCTAGTACCTCTATGAAACTGGTACTCTCCCATTGAGGGCACGGTATGTATATCGCGTCATATCCTTCGTTTTCTTTTGCCAATTCTACTGCAGCACGATACGCAGTCGACGAAGATACCCCATCTATATCTCC
>JAPYRM010000132.1:243-2786 GCA_029941175.1 Halobacteriales archaeon | reverse complement strand
CCTGACTCCACAAAAATTTTATCTATCCCTTCCTTTTCTGCCGCTGCTTTAACCCGCTGACTCCCTGGTACCACCATGGCCCGAATACCTGAAGCTACATTTCTTCCTTCCATGATTTTGCATGCTTCCCGAAGATCAGAAAGTCTAGAGTTAGTACATGATCCAATAAATGCCACATTAATTTTGTACCCTATCATCTTCTCCCCCGGAGTAATGCGCATATGCTTTTGAGCCCGGATGGCACTTTCACGTTTTGTTTCACTTAGTGAGTCTGGATCTGGAATTTCTTCCGAGATGCCAATACCTTGTCCTGGTGTAGTTCCCCACGTTACCATGGGTTCTATCTTGTTACAATCAATTTCAAAAATATCATCATACTTTGCGTTCACCTCTGACCGAACCGATTCCCAATACGGTAATAAGTCTTCAAATCTTTCTGGATCTTTTTTAAATGTATCTGTATTTTTAAGCCACTCGTAGGTAGTTCCATCTGGATTTATATATCCTGCTCTCGCACCTCCTTCAATTGACATATTGCATATCGACATTCTGCCTTCCATATTTAATTCCGAGATCGCAGAACCTCCGTATTCATAAACATAACCCACCCCGCCATCTGTACCCAAATAACGAATTATTGTAAGGATTATATCTTTCGCAGTAACGTACTCCCCCAATTCCCCTTTAACTTCTATCTTACGTACCTTTTGACGACCAAGGGCCATTGTCTGTGTAGCTAGCACATCTCGAATTTGGGTAGTTCCAATCCCAAAAGCAAGAGAACCAAAAGCTCCATGAGTCGAAGTGTGGGAATCTCCACATACAATGGTCATCCCTGGCTGAGTTAGTCCTTGTTCTGGTCCAATAACATGGACAATCCCTTGGTCCCCGCTTGCCGGACCTGCAAATTTAATTTTTGCTTCTACTACATTGGATTCTAACTCTGCCATCATCCGTTCTGCCTGATCGTCTTTAAACGGCCTCGATTGATCTAGTGTAGGTATTATATGATCCACTGTGGCATGTGTCAGTTCTGGATATGATACTTCCATTCCTTTCTCCCTTATCATGCCAAATGCTTGTGGACTAGTAACTTCATGTATCAAATGCAGTCCCACAAAGAGTTGATCCTGTCCGTTGGGCAATTCTCTCACTTTGTGGCCATCCCACACTTTATCGTATAATGTGCCCTCACTCATTATCTTCTGACCATGAAAAAAGCGAACGCAAGTTAGCCCCCACCTTTTCTATTTGGTGATTTTGTTCGTCCAACCGAATTTGATTGTATTTTGGCCTCCCTGCCTTGTCTTCTGCGATCCATTCTTTGGCAAATGTTCCATCTTGAATCTCCTTTAATATTACTGCCATATTTTCTTTCACACGCTCATCTACGACTATAGGACCTCTCGTCAAACCACCATATTCTGCCGTATCTGAAACATCTGTCCACATTTTCATCAAACCTCCTTCGTATATCAGATCTACAATCAATTTCAACTCGTTAACGCATTCAAAATAGGCCATTTCTGGAGCATACCCATTTTCTACCAACGTCTCAAAACTCATTCTCATAAGACTGGTCACCCCTCCGCATAATATGACTTGTTCTCCAAATAAATCTGATTCCACCTCTTCTTGGAACGACGTTTCAACCACTCCTGCCCTGGCACATCCAATACCTTCTGCATAAGCTAGAGCTACTTCTTTTGCTTCCCCTGTATAATCTTGATATATTGCTAAAAGTGCAGGAGTTCCCTGGTCTTTTACGTAATTCCTTCTAACAAGATTGCCTGGGCTTTTCGGCGCAATCATGGACACATCAATATTGCTTGGGGGTTCTACTTGATTGTAATGAATATTAAACCCATGCGCGAACATTAATGTATTTCCCTCTTCTATACCTGGCTCTATTTCTTTATACACCGATGAAGCAGAAGTATCTGGAACTAGCATCATAATTATGTCGGCCTCTTTGGTGGCTTCAAGTGGAGTTGCAACTTTTAACCCGTCATTTTTAACTATTTCCCATGAAGAGGAATTCTCTCTTAGACCTACTATCACCTTCACACCACTATCATTAAGATTACGTGCATGGGCATGTCCTTGACTCCCATACCCTATTACTGCCACAGTTTTATCATCTATATATGCCCTATCCGCGTCGCTTTCGTAGTATACGTTTGTAGTGAATTTTTCGTCAGTCATGTTGTTTTCTTAGAACCTCTTTCTAGTGCTACCGTTCCTGTACGTGCAATCTCTTTGATCTCGAACTGATCAAACATTTCGATCATGTCTTCAACATCCTTTTGATCTCCTCTAATCTCGACTGTCACCACATTCTTGCTAGTATCAATGATTTCCATTCCTTCCTTCTCTATCAGACGCTTAAGATCTTCGAACTCATTTCCCTTTTCAATTTTTATCAAACAAAGTTCTCTCTCTATCGCATTCTCAGATAATTCTTTCACTGCAATAACTGGAAATAATTTTGCCAATTGTTTTTTCACTTGAACTATGCCAGTGTCATTTTCATCAACCACTAG
>JAPYRM010000132.1:0-233 GCA_029941175.1 Halobacteriales archaeon | reverse complement strand
TGTAATTCTAGCATTATTTTCGTTCTCCGTAGGGCCGACTGTTAGACTTTCAATATTAAATTGTCGACGTGAAAACAACCCCGACACTTTAGCTAGGACTCCTGGTTCATGCTTAACCAATACTGAAAACGTTGCTAGTCTATTCTGAAGCTCTCCAGAACTGCCCGGTTCAATCCGTATTCCTTGCCGATTCCTTCGCTCACTTGGGTGTGGTCTTTCACTAGGTCTAGGGC
>JAPYRM010000131.1 GCA_029941175.1 Halobacteriales archaeon | reverse complement strand
GCCTATGGTTGCACGACATCTAGGATTTAAGCGTTTGATTTCACCAGAAGGCAATTTGACCATTGCTGCATTAACATCGTGGCTGATCAAGGTGGCACTTACTCCACTAGCCCTAACAAATTTTCCACCATCCCCAGGCCTTGCTTCTATGTTGCAAACTGGAAGACCTTCGGGTATTTCTGAGAGGGGCAAAGTATTTCCTGGTTTTATTTCTGCAGAGATTCCAATTGCGATGGAATCTCCAACTGCAATGCCTTCGGGGGCAAGAACATAGCGACGGTCCCCATCATTGAAGTCCACAAGTGCGACAGGAGCACTTCTAGCAGGATCGTGTTCTATTTCGATTACAGTTCCTTGGACCGTGTCAGAATCTGACGGGGTGGCCTTGTGGGTGAGATTTGCTTTATATTTATGAGAAGGGGCTTTGAAAGTGGAGCTGCCAGAAGTCCCGGCCCTTCCACGCCTCTGTCCTTGAATTCTGCGTCCCATATTAGAATACCCCCACTCTAGAGATTACGTCTTGAGCGTCGTCTTCTGCGGATAATTGTACTGTTGCTTTTTTGATTCCTTTCATTGTTATCTGAGTATTTACTTTGGTGACAGATACACTATAGTGATCTTCAACTGCTTGTTTAATTTCAGGTTTAGAAGCACTAAGATCAACTATGAATACTAATTTATTTTCGAAATCAATGGAGTCCATTGTTTTCTCAGTTATGAGTGGATAATGTAAAACACTCATTTGTTTTCTACCTCTTTGATAGCGCTTTCAGTCCATATTGTCAATCGCCCAGCATGAGTTCCGGGTGCTAGGTCTTCTGTGTTGATTTCGCTAGCAGTGACTGCATCGACACCGGGGACATTTCGTGCGGCCAAAAGTACTTTGTCAGAAGTGACCAACAAGATCGATTTGGAACGTTTATACTTCCTACCTCTAGTTTTTCCTCGCCCTGCACGGACTTTTGGTGAAGCGGATCGATCGAGATCGGAAGAAATTCCAATGTTATTGAAGACTTCGACGATATCTTTTGTTTTTGTTAGATCTGAAACATCATCAGTTATTACGATAGGTAAAATAACTTTGTCATCGAAATTGTGCCCTCTAGAACGAACCAAATCTGCATTTGCTGTTGCGGCGATGGCACTCCGAACTGCTAGTCTTCGTTCTTTTTCATTGATTTTTAAAGAATAAGATTTGGTAGATTTAGGAGGATGACATCTTCGGCCGCTAACAGTCTGTGGTACTTTTCTTCCCCGTCCATGTGATCGGGGTACTTGTGCAAGTCCGCGTCCAGTGCCTAAGGATACTGCAGAAGTTCTTTTCCCAGCAAAAGGATCAGAACCATAAGGCTGTTTTCGATTGGCTTGGGATGCCACTACTGCTTTTTGAATCAAATCGGGGCGGTAAGGTGTGTCGAATGCAGGAGGAAGGTCTACCGTTCCTTCTTTAGTTCCTTTAAGATTGAATAGTGTGGCTTTCATAATAGATTATCCTTGATTTGATGCTTTAGAAATGTGGGTGATTTCGATAGGTGAATTGGATCTGTTTGGCCGGGTTGCATGCCGGAATCTCAATAAGCGTTTTTGAGGTCCGGGTAGAGAACCATGTACGAGTACATGCGGTCCGTTGACTTCACCATAACCCAAGAACCCGCCGGAGACGGATGCCTCATCAGCGTCCCCTATAGAGAGAAGACGTTTGTTATATTCTGTGCGTTGGTGATAACCAGTTTGGCCTTGTTGAGGTACAGTGGATCGAACACGTGAAGGGTTCCAAGGTCCAAGATTTCCAATTCGTCGTTTGTACCCTTGGCGATAGTGTTTTCCTTTCCGTTTTTGAACTCCCCAACGTTTGACAGGTCCTTGTGTACCTTTTCCTTTTGTAATGCCTGCTACGTCGAGGTAATCACCTTCGGAGAAAATATCACCTACATTGTGGACACCTCCATCTCGTAAGAGGCTAAGTGCAAAATCTAATCGTTCGGGTATGGATCCCCCTCCAATTCTTGTCTCCATCAAATCTGGTTTTTTCTTAGGGATTCCAGATATAGAAGATGGAACAGTATGAGTTATCATTCGTATATCGGCGATTTTATCTTGATCGGACAGTTCTCTTAACGATTTTTCGGTTCCGTCTAACTTGGATTGTTTAGGGAGGGAAAGAGATCTGCTCAACGTTTCATGGTAATCGCCCGTCCAGGCTTCTGTTAAAGGATAGAGTCCATAAGGAGTTTTCTCATAGGCTCGAACGGCGATCGCATGCATAGGAGGAGTTTCAACAAGAGTTACAGGAACAACTTGTTCCATTTCAAAAAGAGGGGAATGCTGTTGGTCATTTGTTGCAATTATATGAGTCATCCCGGCTTTGTATCCCGCAAAGCCCTGGAGCCTCGGCTCGCTATCGCTTTTCGGCCACGAGTTAAATCGTGGAACGTGGTCCGTCGAGCGTTTTCGGGGGCCAAATGCGAGTGAGCCTTTTCGAGGTCTATGTGTTGTGCCCATAGTTGGTTATAGTTTTAGAGTGAAAGTAATGCAAGAGAAGCTATCATTGCTTCTTCAGTTCGCACCGTTTCACTGCTTTGGTTTGGAATTGTATTGAGCCAACAATCAAATTTAGAACCACGAGTGTGTGGTTCAAGTATTTCTTTGGGGCTTGACCCAAGAATTGTTGACAAACCCCTGCCGGGGGCCCCAAATGCAACTGTCATTCCCTCCCGATTTACTCGATTAATAAGTCCAATAAGGTTCTTATCTTGGAGTAAGTTTCCGTGCCGGGATGTAGCGATTCTAATTCCTGCATCATTACGCTGTAGTGCAGATTCTAGATCGACGGTTTCGACTAAAATTCTCGAC
>JAPYRM010000130.1 GCA_029941175.1 Halobacteriales archaeon | reverse complement strand
AAGAATCGCCCCAGAGTTCTTGTGCTGAAAATCGAACTTTATACACAGGTTCTGCAAGATATTCCCCACGTACTATGGCATCTGGTAAAGGAAATGTTCCAAAAATTTTTTCGATCGTTCCGGTGCTTTTTTGGGCATAAGCTGGTGCCCTACAATGTCCAAATTCGTTGTTAGATTTTACTACGACTTTGTCCCCTATATGGAAATTATTTTTCACGGGTTCAACTTCTTTGAGCTTGTCTTTTTTGAATGAATCCAATACTTTAGTAGTCAGATTTGGATCGGATTTGGATTCGATTTGTTGTGCATCTAAGGAGAGAGACTCTCGACGAGAATCAATATCTTCTTTCGTTAAGACTCCTTTCTCAATTAACAGCATTTCAATGCTATCGAGCCATTTTTCAAAATAGCTGAGTTGAAGGTAACGTAAAGGTGGAATTCGCTCTGATGCATGACGTTTTTCGTCCACGTTATAAATGCCGTGTAATTGAATTATTTTGTTTATTGCAAATACTTCCTGTTCCCATCTTTCATGGAATTGGACAGAATCCATTTTAATTGGACCGAATCCATGCATCCCGCCTAGATCATGTATGGCTTTCATGGAGGATATGGGCGGGGATATTTAATAAAGGATTGGTTATTTGGGGGGCAAGATAACTTGTCTAATTGCAGTTCCGCCTCCTTCTAATGCCTCCATTGCCTCATTAATTTCAGAAAGTGGACGTTTGCTACTAATCATTTCTTTTAGTGACATACGCCCTGCTACAACTAGATCTGCCAACATAGGAATTGCTGTTTGGAGACTATAAGACCCGTTAAAAGATCCAATTATAGACTTTTCTCGTACGACCATATCGTATAAATTGAGATTGACCGTATGTTTTTTTGCAGGAGTCGTCCCCACCAAGATTACAGATCCTGTGGAGTGAAGAGATTCTACTGCCTGCTCAACAACTCGGGGGTTTCCAACAACATCAAATGCATAATCTACACCGCGACCATCAGTTATTTGTTTGATTCTATCTACAGGGTCTTCTTCGCTAGCGTCGATGGTATGAGTCGCGCCAAGATTTTTTGCTACTTGGAGTTTTTCTGAAATCATATCTACCACGATAATAGTTACAGCGCCCCGGACCACTGCGCCTTGTAAAGCACTCAATCCAACGCCGCCGGCTCCGAATATTGCGACTGTGGATCCTGCTTCAATGTTAGCAGTATTCATCACAGCTCCCGCACCGGTGAATACACCACATCCCAAAAGAGTTGCTTCGTCTAGGGGAAGTTTATCGTTGATTTTAATTGCTACTTCTTCAGTTACGTTGGTAAATTGTGTAAAAGACGAAACTCCATGGCAATGATAGATTTTTTCTCCGTTTCGATAGAACCTACGCTCGCCGGTGCGGAGTGTTCCTGCATGGCGAGATGTTAGCCTTGCAATACATAGATTGGACCTACCTTGTCTACAATATTCACAGATGCCACATGCAGGCCTTCCAAGAACTACATGGTCTCCAGGAGATAAGGTGGTAACAGAGTCTCCGATTTGACGTACTATTCCGGCGCCTTCGTGTCCCATTACGAGAGGATATTGTTCATTGATATTTCCCAAGGCCATTGCGACATCAGTATGACATAGACTTCCTGCAACAATTTCCACGATGACTTCCTCTCCAGTGGGTTCTTCAACTTCAATTTCACAAATAGTAGCGGGTTTTGACTCACTGAATTTGCCATTACTAGTTGGTTTTTCAAGGATAGCAGCTATTGATTCCATGCAGATTTATTCTTCGTTTAAAGACTTAACTTCGTTTATAATAGCTTAGAATGAGGATTGAGATGGAAAAGGGATAAATAGGAGTAGGGGTTGCAGAGAAAATGTGACTCGGATTATCACCGAAAAAGAGATAGCTGAAAATCTACAGATAACAGAGGTTATTTCTGCTGTGGAAAGGATGTTTGTTGATTTTGGAGAAGGGATGGCTGCAACAAATACCCGAGAAGATATTTTAACCCCTCAAACTATTTTGGGAGAGGGTATCGATGCGAAATCGCATCTATTAAAAACTATGGGAGGAGTGATTTCATCGTTAGACGTGGGTGCTGTGAGGATTAATTCAAATATAGTGACATGGAAGACTAAGAAGGGGAAAAGAACTAAAAATAAAATACCAGGAAACGAGGGGAGATACACGGGTTTGGTTTTGTTGTTTAGCACTAGAACTGGAGAGCTTTTGTCTATATTTCCAGATGGGATTATCCAAACTTATCGGGTTGCCGCGACGAGTGCTATTGCGGCGAAATATCTGGCTATAGACGATAGCAATCGGGTGGGAATTCTAGGTACGGGTCCTCAAGCTAGGGCCCATTTACTAGCTTTTGAGGATGTATTTGAGATAGAAAGTGCGAAAATATATTCTCCAACTCCAGAAAATAGAGAGTTGTTTGTTTCTTCGATGGATGACGAAGTAGACATGGAATTGGTTGCTAAGAATACTCCTGAAGAAGTTTTTCTAGGGACTGATATCATACAATGTGCAACTAATTCACTAGACCCAGTGTTTGACATGAAATGGATTTCGGAAGGGGCCCATGTAGGAGTATTAAACAGAAAAGAACCTCCGAAGGATTTTTTTCAGGAGGGTGCATTTGACATATTTGTACAATCTTGGCCAAAAATCAAGATTTATGAAGAAATTGGAACTACAGTTAAAGAGCGAAAAATACCAGCGAAGAATATTAATTATTACGTAGTAGGAGATGCAGCGGCCATACCAGAATTTTCCACGAGTAGAGAGGAAGAATCTGGTCAAATTGAGTGGAACAAAATTCCAAGCTTACACGAGGTAATAGTAG
>JAPYRM010000129.1 GCA_029941175.1 Halobacteriales archaeon | reverse complement strand
ATGTTGGTATAGTGGCAGTATATTCTGGCAGTTACGGGTTAGCGTTCGTAGGACTCATAGTTGCATTGTTCTTAGGGTCTTCTATTTTATTTTTCATTGGCCGTTCAAAACTCTAACATTTCCATTCTGTTGTGATCTCTAATAATTGAACTAAAATACGTGCCGTAGCTCCCCATATGACGTTATCTCCTATGTAGAAATGAGGTAACAATATAGTTTCCTTACCACTCGTATGCTCTTTCCACTCAAAATTATCTGCTTCAATTAACTTTTCAATTGGGTATCTTATGACCTCTGCAACTTCTTCCCCATCCCCAATATATTTTCTATCAGGTATTTGTGCAATAAATGGAGTTATTGTGTATTTTGTCATCGTTCTACATTCATCAAGTCTGCCAATAAACTCAATTTCATGTACTTGTATACCTATCTCTTCTCCTGCCTCTCGAACCGCCGTTCTCTTTAATATTCTATCCTTCTCTTCGTATCTGCCGCCTGGAAAACTTATCTGTCCTGGATGTTCTTCAAGCCAATCAGTTCTCTTTGTGAATAGTATCTCCTCTTTTTCTCCTTCTAAAATTAATGGAACAACTACTGCGGCCCTTGAATTCCCTTCTATTATCAACTCTTTTGCTCTTATCTGAGCTATTTTCTTAGTATCCATCTCTAGACGCTATTTCTCACCATCTGCTATATGGTCCATTTTTCCCTCGAGTTTTTTCCGAATATCTTCAACACCCCTCCCTCCCCACATCTCCAAATCATAACACACGCCCAGCAAACTCTCCATTTGATTTCTATCTTTCTTAGAAATTACTATCTCGACTTCTCTGCCTATTCTTTCTCTAACACTTTTTTCCACTTCTCCCATGTCTATTTCTCTTTTCTCCACTAGAATGAGGTGCGGTAAATCTTCGCCACCTTCTGGAAGCTCAGGTAAAGCCGCTGGTCCCACCACAAGTAACTCTCGACTCACCATCTCTACAAGATAGTATTTTTCAATTGCTTCGTCAATACGCAAGTTTAACACTTCGATATCTATGTGACCGCCCGTTCGAGCGCTAATATCTTCGAAACCCCGTACTAATTCTTCCCGTGACAACCCCCCAAATAAATCTATTGCACCTGCAAGCTCATCTAATGTTGGGTCCATTTTTCAATCCTTTTTATTCTACAACCAAATCCATATCTTCCACAGATGCCCTCTCTACATCTTTCACCCCTATACCAAGTTCTTCCCAAGATGGCATCCGTATATCCTTTCCTGGGGCTCGTATTGCATGCATATATCCTTCGACTTGAGCGCATTCTTCCTTTACATCATACGCCAACCCATTGAACATGGCATCCAATTCGTATTGACGAATAAATTTATATGCCATAGACTCATACGCCTTACGGGCCACATCATATTTTACTTTCACTCCCTCTCTCTGCAATATGCCAAATAATGCATCACTCACTTCTAGACTCATCGTAGTCAACCCGTTTGGACCACTAATTTCTCTGTGAAAGTGTTCGTATAAACCTAGATCTACTTGGGCCGTGGACTCAAAGCCAGCAAAATTAAATGCTTCTCCCAGAAATCCCACCTCCAGACCAAAACCCCGCTCCATTCTAATCCCTTTTGCATCTTGAGATCTAATAGCAAACTCTCCTGATAATCCGTATCTAAATGCATCTAGGTATCTTAAAATTGAAATATCATAAGTATCTTTAAGTGACCTTATCAGTGGTGCATAGAATAGCCTACAAAGACGGCCATATAATCTATTTTCTTCTATTCTAGCATAGTACCCTTTCACAAATTTATTGCCTTCAATTAAGGGAAAAAGTAGCTTATGGATGTCCTCTCCAACATATGTTTTTCTGTCCACATCATGGCATATCGTGAATTTTCCATATTCACTAGCCAACCCAAGCGCAAGCCAAACATCGTGCCCCTTTCCACTTTTTCCATTCAATCCTTCTTTTGACAACATTTTTTCCATTTGATCCCCATTACACCAGAGTATCTTCAGATCCAACCGAAATTCGTTCAACCACTCACATATCTCCCCCACTCTCTGTTCATCACACCGTAATGCTACAATTACTTTTTCAGGCCCAATACGCTCCATTTCCGAAAAAGTCCATTTAGCCGCGTTCAAATGAAAATCCCTCTCCATCATCGGGACTACTACTACTACACCTTCCATTGAACATTCTGGATTTTTTTCAGTTAGTTTATGAAGTGTAGTTATTTCACTCGGAACGTAATCCATAAATTGGTCTAAATTTAGGCTGATGCCACAAAAATTACTCGATTTATTATTGTACTTCGCCAGTCATCGCGGTGAACAAACATTCTGGAAGTTCCTTGCAATATTCACGGTTCTGTTTTTTCGTACTTGCATTTATTTGGCCAGCACCGGCTTTGGGTTTTCCCCCTGCACTTGCCTCGGGTATGTGCGCAAGTGCAGCTTGCAATGTATCTCCCATGTGTACTCTATCATCTCTAGATCTTCCTTTAACATGTGTCGTAGCACCCTTCTGTCCATATACGACCACGGCTGTGGTCCCTTCCAGATTTAACAGTTCGTCTGCAGCCTGAGAAAGTGCATCTATATTAGATACCTCTCCTACATTGCTTATCACAAATGGACCTCTTGCCTCTCGCTTTAGAATTGAAGATGCAATAATTTCAAGCACCTCTGCGTCTACTTCTGGGTTTGCTATCCTATCTAAACTATCCTCGTCAATTCCGCCATAAAGATAAGCACTTGCAGAAAAGTCAGCTTCAGATGCCCCCTTGGTAAAATTCTTTGTATCCGTTAGAATCCCGAACAATAATCCCGTAGCAACACTTTTGGGAAGTCTAATTCTCCCTTTTTTAGGCTGGCCAGCCTCTTCTGGAAC
>JAPYRM010000128.1 GCA_029941175.1 Halobacteriales archaeon | reverse complement strand
TTTTCTTTTCCACATGTCATACGTGCGCGTACCTTTGACCACTAGAGTTGGATATATCTTCAAATAATCTGGTTTCCATATAGGATCTGCAAACAATTGGATAAAATCTTCTATCCCCATGTCATAAGACATTCCTGGTTGCCCTGGCATCATGTGAAATCCAACTTTAAAACCCGAATCTCTCAATCTTTGATTTGACTCTACACTTTCTGTAGTTCCATGCCCCCTATGCATCGCATGATTAATATGTTCAAAGGTAGTTTGAACTCCCAATTCAACTTTAGTTCCCCCAAGACGTAACATACGATCTATTTGTTCGTGATTGCACCAATCCGGTTTAGTCTCAAACGTCATTGCAATGCATCTAACATCTGCAGTTTCATTCACTGAAATTACATCTTCAAGATATTTGAATTGAGGATTTCCCTGCACAAATTTTCTATCTCTTCCCAACGATGGTGCTATTGATAAATCATAATCATTCATGGCCTCGAGAGCTCGACGAACAAACCATTCCTGGTAATCTGCCGATCTAGCTGTCATAGTCCCTCCCATAAGAATCAATTCAACCTTATCTACTGGATGGCCAATTTCTCTAAACTGTTCTAGCCGAAGAGTCACTTGACCATATGGGTCATAGTCCGTCTGTTTCCCCCGCGCGGCGGCAGGTTCATATCCTGTATAACTTTGCGGGGATGAAAATTCTGATGCAGGTCCTCCTGGGCAAAATAGACACTTTCCATGTGGGCACATGTGCGGAGATGTCATGATAGCAACTGGAGTCACTCCCGATGCAGTTCTAACCGGCTTCCGACGTAAAACTTGCTCCAATTCTCCCCGAATTTCTGGAGGCGCATAATCTAAAATTTCAGTATTTTTTGGAACTTTTGGAGATGAATATATTGCGCAGATTTCCATTTTTGCCTCTTCAACTCGGTCTGCACTGAGCTTGCCATCCAAAATACGTTCTATTATGTCTTCACAAGTTTTAGAAAATGCCTCGGACTTAGTTAACTGCGTACTCATACAATAGCTACGTAGTAGAGATGCAACAATTTAGTCTTCACTACTACAATTGCTTGATAATTGACTCTACCACGACCTCTAGAACTTCCTCACGATCTCCAGGAACAAATGAAATTTCTCCACGTGATATTCCTCCTATGTTTATACTACCATTTTTTCCAGCCATCGATTTGATATTTTTCCCTAGTTCTTTTAGATCAATACTCCCTCTCGACTCTACGTATATATTGGTAGTATCACTTCCTATCAACACAGCAACTTGCTCTTTTTCAATCAAACCTAAAAGAAGCAATTCTGTAGGGGGAAACTGATATCTGTGTGTAAATTTATCTAGATCTATAGTTGCTATTTCTTTTTCATTTACCACTAAACGATCTAAATGAGGCGAAGTGGTCAACATACTTTTTTCCATACTCTCATTGAAATAGCTACTACATTGCTCTATTAATTCCGTATTCTCTCCAAAGAGCATGTCCGAAATCATCTCCCGCTTACTACTGTTCCTCTGGTAAAATGCTTCTACTGCAATCGCCCTATGGATCCTCTTGATCATATCCGAGTCATAGCCCGCCCCATTAGCCAGTTCGACATATCTTTCTGGGGCATTTTCCCAATAGCTTATGGCTGGAAGGTGCACGATCTCATCCCTTTTATCTGAATCTACCGCAACGGCAACTTCCACACTTAACGCAGTCAAAGTCTTTATTTTTTCATCTTCTTTAGCTTTGACCAATATTTCTGCGTAATCTTCTTTCTCTTCATCTTCTATCCCGCCCCCTCCAATTATAATTCTATTTGCTCCATAGATGCCTATCAATTTCATTCCTTCGTACTCCTCAGAATTCTCACTCGCTGATATGAACACATACAAAGGAACTGGGTCACTGTATCGCAATTGGGATTCCAACATTCTGGACGTATCTAATATGGCGGCATTCATTTCTTGACCATTCGATTGATACGGGCGCCTATCCACGTGGCGATGAATTGCTTGTATTTGCCCATATTCTTGCTCTACCCTTCTTATAATAGAATGTTCGATAGCCGCCCCTGCAATATGCCCATCAACCGTTGCAGGATGTCTGATTATTATTGGGATCGATTCTAAAATTGCCATTCGAATCTCCGTGGCTGCTTTTTCTACAATTGCATAATCCACCAACCCTTCTATTATTGATTCAAATTTATCTGGTCGAGCCTTCTCGTAAATCACCTGTGATATTTTCTCTAGAATTGCATCAGATTTTTCTCCACTGAGAATTACAATTGAATCGGATTCTACCTGAATGGTCCCTCTTCTTAGCTCAACTTTTCCTTCTACTTGGACAATGTCGCCCACTTTTATATCTGGATACACCCTTTTCCCTGCCGATTCAAAAGCCGAACAAATAACCTTCTCAGATTCATCTTGTATTTCAAAAAGTGTTGGTCCTGTTGTTTGACGAATATCTGAAACCTTCCCTTCCACTCTTACATTTTTCCCCAGATCCTTTTCTAGCATGCTAATAGGTACACTCGACCCGTTTCCTCTTTCATTTTCAACCCCCGAGTCTGGGATTTTCGGTGCTCCTTCCTCCTCACTCTTCTTTTTAGAACCTATCCTCCCTCCTTCATCCAATAACATTCCTCTAAATTCATTTTCATCTTGACGAATTGACCACCCTAAGCCAATTTTACCTTTTTCTTGAATCGTCTTCACTTTAACATAAACTATATCTCCTACTTCCCACCCCAAACTTTCCAATCTCTGTTTCAGCTCATTTCTATGCAACAATCCCGTCACTTTCCCGTTCAGCTTAACAAACACGCCAAAATCAGCAATGCCATCAACTGCCCCTTGATAATAACGCCCGAGAGTGAGTTGCTCCGAACTATTTCCTCCGAATTCAAAAAAGACATCTTCAGCATGGGTTGGGCA
>JAPYRM010000127.1 GCA_029941175.1 Halobacteriales archaeon | reverse complement strand
AATAAATACGACGACGTGATACACTACCACAGTTCCTCTAGATTAGGGCGTGGAGAAGCATTAAACAGGGCATTCGAGATCGCAAAAGGGGAGACTCTTGTTTATCTCGATACCGATCTAGCTACTGACAATGCACACCTCGAACAACTAATAAACGCAGTTCATTCTGGGTCTGCGGATATAGCAACCGGATCTCGGTGGTTCCCCGGAACACAGACCAAACGCCCCTTCCACAGGTCCATTTTAAGTAAAGGATTTAACACCATAGTTCGCATTTTTCTTAAATCCAAATTATATGACCACCAGTGTGGATTTAAGGCGTTTAATAAGAAAACTTTTTTCAAACTTTCCCCATCTCTAAAAGATACTCATTGGTTTTGGGACACCGAAATCCTAGTAAAGGCACAAAAATCCAATTTTAATGTATTCGAATTCCCAGTTTCTTGGACTGCTCAAAAAGATACTAAAGTCGATATAATCCGAGACGTTTTTGCCATGGCGATCAATATCCTCCGATTATGGATCGAATTCTATATCTCTCCCCATATAACTCCTGCAAAATCCTCCATTTTTGGGTTTTCAATCTCTCTTCTTGCCCTACTTTTAATGGGGTATTATCTCGATTTAGATCTCAACTTCTTCTACATTTTTATATCAAATCCACTTTATCTATTCTTCAGCCTTTTCGTTTATCTATTGTCTTGGCCTCTTCGGGGCATTCGATATCAAGAGATCCTTTCCCAATTGGGTTTCTCCGAACCTCTCCTATTCTTAACCGAAGCTATATTCGTAAGTCAAACCTGCAATCTAGTTATCCCGGCTAGAGCTGGAGACGCAGCCAGAGTTTATATATTAAAAGCTAAGAAAAAAATCCCCTATGTATCCGGATTTGCTTCGCTATTCTTCGAAAGGTTATTTGATCTTTTAACAATCACCACACTAGCTGGAATTGTTTTTATGTTTACTCATCTTTTAGGCAACGGACCTTTTCTCTCCACAAATACTGGACTTGATAAAATAACTCAAAGTGGAGAACTAGCACTTCAACTCGCAATTTTTGTCGGCATAGCGGTATTATCTTTATTGATTTTAATACTTTTAACTTCCAAAACTAAAAGTAATAGTATCTCCAGATTCCTCCAATTTTTCAGCAACGATCTGTATGTCCAGCGTTTATCTTCCTCTATAGAAAACTTCATAGAGAATATCCAAAAACTTACTATCAATCCTGTAATTTTTGCTCGTGTCGGTTTACTTAGCCTCTTAATCTGGTCTTTGGATGTATCTGTGGCAATCATAATATTGTATTCTTTCAGCCCATCTTTACCTCTCACGACTCTAATATTCACTTGCTTTTTCGCTGTTAGTATCGGTAACCTGGCCAAAGTTCTCCCCCTATCTCCTGGGGGGATTGGTCTCTATGAAGGGGCTTTTACCCTTTTAGTTGTGAGCTTAACAGGTGTTTCTCCTTCCCTAGCACTAGGCGTTGCCATTCTTGATCATGCCATCAAAAATATCGTCACAATTTTAGGAGGATTGTTCTCTTCAATAGATCTGAATTTATCCCTAAAAAACACTTTACAAAATAAATAGAATAATTGCTCCCTAAAGTTTATTTACAGTTTTTAACACATCTTCTATTTGTGCACTCCCCGGATAAGCTAAATACTATGCGAGCGGGATCTCCATATGGACTTTAGTACTTTCGTACTTGCTGCTAGTGTGACTAGTTTGGTAGATCTACCTCCCTCAATTAACCAAGCAGATGCCATCGAATTTAGAATGGATTTATCTCCCGATCCCTTGGCCGAATTATCTAACTATTCTCACGATCTTCCTATTATTGCTACCAACAGAGTCGTACATGAAGGCGGACGCGCCCCAGAAAACGAATCTCGCATGGGCTTATTTTGCGATGCCATGGAAAATTCTTCGGTCAAAGCCATTGATATTGAATTTTCCTCCATTGTTTCTGGATATGGACAGCATACTATTGACTCTGCACGAGAGCATGGCATCTCTCTCATCGTTTCAACGCATGATTTTACTTCTACCCCCTCTCTATCGAAATTAGAATCTATTTTGATAGAATCGACTAAAATAGGTGATGTTGGAAAATTATCGGTCACAGCAGAAACCCCTTCTGATATACTCAGTCTGATGGTCGCCACTTGGAACCGAACTCAATCTGGAGATATTGTAGCAACGATGTCTATGGGCAATCTTGGAAGCCACTCTCGCGTGATCGCGCCATTTTACGGTTCTAAAATTGGTTATGCCCCTCTTGATTCAAACAATCCAACTGCACCTGGGCAATATACTCTAGAAGTTCTTCGAAATCTAATGACATCTTTATACTAACCTTTTATCTGCCCTCTTCAATTATCGAAACATTAAATTCAACTGAACCGCATCAAACTTCTGTGTTAGCCCGAACTAGGCATATTATAATTGCCATCATATTTGCTCTAATCTACCCTGGTTTGGGTCATGTGTATCTTAAATCCTGGATACGAGCAATAACTTGGTTTCTCCTTGCAATCGCAACCACTTTTTTAGTTGTACCCACTCCTATCATAGATGCAATTGAGTCTGGAGGAATTTCTGTTATCTTTACAGAGACTGCCCGATTACCATTTGAAGCATACATAGCCCTCGCAGCCGTTAATTTTTTCAATATAGTGGATGTCTATCTACTTGCAAACGCACAACGACCATCTGGTGAAAATTTTCTAGTATGTCATACTTGTGGCCAAAAACTAGACCCCGATCTATCATTTTGTCCCTGGTGCACTGCTATTTTAGAATGAATTTTTTCAAATTATGCTTTCGAAGAATTTTTGTCCCTTTCTACTTCAAGTAGTTTATAGTGAACTTTCCTTGGAAAAATTGGGACCATATACTCAAGCTAGACCCTGACAAAGATTTGCCCCCTGGAATCTCCTATGAAGATGTATGCTCAAC
>JAPYRM010000126.1 GCA_029941175.1 Halobacteriales archaeon | reverse complement strand
CTCGAACATAACATTGCAGATGAAGTCCTTGCAGCAGGTCTTTTTGGGAATTTTCTTTTATATTCTGACGGATTCGATTTAGGCGCCCCTAGCATGGATATCTTACGTATAAATGGAATCTTAGGTTATCTTGACCGAGGAAAATCTCTCCTTGCTAATTATGGAGACCAAATTAAACTACCAATCGATGTAGCCATAGATTCAAATGGACGTCAGGAAATACTAGTCTCTGATCTCCCCGCAGAAAATCCCATTTTTGATATAGGTTCCCAAACTATCGCCGAATTCAGCTCTTCTCTAGAATCTGCATCCACAACTATTTTGAATGGGCCTGCAGGACTAGCAGAAGTTTCTCACTTTTCTCAAGGGACAATTTATGTCTATGACGCAGCCACTCAATCTGATACCAGTATCGTAGGAGGTGGGGATACTATGGCACTCCTCGATCAATTTGGAATTAGTAATTTTTCTCATATAAGTACGGGAGGTGGGGCAGCAATGAAACTATTAAGTGGCGATTCTCTTCCTGCAGTAGATGCATTAGCCCTTAGAAACTCTTAAATCTCACTCAGGAGATAAAACTAATTTGTGCTTCAGTAACTCAGCAGGTAGAGTGCTGGTTTTGTAAACCAGATGTCGGGGGTTCGATTCCCTCCTGAAGCTTAATGCATCACGACATAAATGATGAGGTACGCCAGAGACTTTCGAACCATTTACCCAGCAGAGAAGTCATCAATGGGTTCTCCCAAGAAGAACTAGAACAATTTCTACTTGATCATTTCAGAGCCCTAAAAAAATGCCTCATAGAACGAAAAAAAACCCCAGTTGAAGATAAAATAAGTCAGGGCATTTTAGATAATTTATCCAAAGAAGAAATAATAAAAAGCCTATCCCATGAAGAAATGGAACACTTCCTCCGAGAAAATAAGGACATTCTAAAAATAATTCTTCTGTAGTATTGGGATCCGAGTTCAGATTTCACTGATGGGTGCCACAATAATGCCACAGTATATCCCTTCTTCAGAAAATACGAAGTCGTATTTTTTAATAGACTTCCCCACTTACTGTCTATAACGCTATGGTGCTCCCTCTCCAATTCTCGCAGATATCTAAAATTCCTTTGGAACTTGTCGTGATTTTATTTATTGTTGGATTTATTTTATATTATATTTCTCTACCTCTCCGCAAAAAACGAAGAAAAGAGCGAGAGGCTGCTAAAGAAAAATACAAAGAAGAGCAAAAACTCGAGAGAATAGAGCGCTATAAATTACAGATAGAATCTCGAGAAAATCGCAAGAAGATCCGTAGGCAACAACTTAAATCCCGATTGATTCCTTCATTTCTATATCCGAAAAAATACAGGAATTTTTGGAATGACAATTATTCTAAAAAAACCAATCCCGCACCCGAAAATTTAAAGAATGAATTGTATTTTGAAAGAGCAAATCAACGCTGTGAATGGTGCGAAGAGTGGGTCGACACACCCGAAATTCATCATATAGTCCCCCGATTCGAAGGGGGGAAAAATACCGCAGAAAATTTAATTGTTCTTTGTCCAAATTGTCACCGAAAAGCAGATCGGGGAATACTCAGTAAGTCTAAGTTAGAATACAAACTAAAACGACAAGCTGAAAAGCGGAGTACTATCTCTGAGCAACCCTAATTAATCTAATTCGTGATAATATCGCAATTCTTTCTCCCTCCGCTCCCCCCGATTGTAAATTTTTTCAGCCCTTTCTATCTGATCCGGTCTTCCATACATCTCAATAATGGATGCTATTATGTCTCCTGTAACTGTTTGTGATTGCTCCTCGTACAAGATCCAAAATATGTCTGAATCCTTCACCAATTCTTCTTCCCAATCTTCTCTATCCTCAAGATAAATCATTATCTATGTTAAATCCCTAGTCGTCCAAATTTAACTGTCTGCCAACCCCTTTCATGTAGATAATATAGTCCAGTTTTAGTAAAAATCTCTAAAGCTGCTATGCTTGCAGCCCATGACATGTACCCTGTGACGAAATATGAAATAATAAATGTATCTGAAGTAGCTATTATTCTCCATGTTACGGCTTTCAAGAGAGCTCTAGTTTTGGATCCCCCCGATAGTCCTTTCGAATTCCATTTAAATCTCGTAGGATTAATTTTGATAAACATAGAATTAAAGATCAATGGGGGTCCTAGTTGAATACATTATCGATATCCTGAATGTCACACTGTTTATCTTTGTGAACATTAATGTGTGGAGTGGAAATCAGTCGCACAGGCGCAAGACAAAAAATCTCACAAATACACGAAATAGTCGTACCTCTGCATGACATCGTCACACACACGCATGACACCGTCGCACAAGGGTATGACGTCGCACTCTTATGATGGAACGATTTTAAGCTGTTCTGTTATTAGGCTATATTGTTATATAATTCCACCCCCTAACAATCATTGGATTCGGTAAACATCAGAAAATCGTGTAACTGTGTCTATAGACTATGGTCTTATAATATTAGCATTCAAAACAAAGAACAGCAACAAAAAACATAGGCGATTTTCGATCCGCCTACTTTACTTACTTCTATTCTTTAGTTCTGGAAGATATACTCCATTCAATCTATCATGCCACTGTAGTTATTATGATAGTGGCGCAAATCATGATCAAAATTCCTATAACCAATCTCCATGAAATATGTTCTATATCTTGAAGCCATATGTATGAAAAAACAACAACAAATAAAGGGCTAGTTTGAAGAATCGGGACTACAAAAACCACGGGGGCAACTTCTATAGCAGCATATAAAAATACCATCATAGATGTACTAGCCAACCCAGCTAATATATACCATTTAGCAGTAATTTTATTTTCAAAAACTTTCCCAATATTTGGTATATCTCCCTTTACTATAAAATATGCTAAAAAACCAATCCCTGCAACTATCAATTTTATACTCAACCCTACATGTCCAGGCGTACCTTCCAATACGC
>JAPYRM010000125.1 GCA_029941175.1 Halobacteriales archaeon | reverse complement strand
GTCTAGTGGTTGAAAGAGATCCTATCATCTTGGCGAAAGAGGTCGCGACCTTAGACTTTATTTCTAATGGACGGGTATTGTTTGGTATCGGAGGTGGATGGAATAGGGAGGAGTTGAAAAATCACGGAACGGATTACCCTCTAAGGTGGAAAATACTAAAAGAACGTATAGAGGCAATGAAAGTGATTTGGAGAGAAGATGAAGCAAGTTTTCATGGTGAGTTTGTTGAGTTTGACGAAATTTGGTCTTGGCCAAAACCTAAACAAGATCCGCATCCTCCTATTTTAATAGGTGGCGATGCCGATAGGACTTTCCAAAGGGTACTCAATTATGGAGATGCCTGGATGCCTTATCCAAAAGAAGGTGATTCTTTTTCTGAAAAGATAAAAAAACTTAACGACATGGCATCTGATAGAGGGAGAGGGCCTATCCCAGTTACGATGTTCGGCGTTGCATCTGACTTGGAAGTGGTAGAAGGCTTTGTAGAAGACGGTGCTGAAAGAATTTTATTCTGGTTGTCCTCCAGTGAAGAAAAAGAAGTTTTAGAAAAGATGGATAGTCTCACCGAAATAATGGAAAAATTTTAAAAAAAGAACATTTTGTTTACGTAAATTTTGCCTCTCCACCTGGTGCGGGAGTAGTGTTGATCCCACCGCGTTTCAAGAGATATTCTCTTCCTCCATATGCTTCTATTAATTCTCTTTGATATTTTTTTGCAGATTCGTCTGCTTTTTCTGGATCCAGAATATCTCTAAGAATTTTTTCATATTCTTCTAATATTTTCTGTGAGTCCTGTCTTTCGGATATATCAAGAAATTCTTCGGGGTCGTTTTCCATATCATAAAGTTCCGGTTTATATCCCACGTAGTGGATGTACTTATATTTATTTTTCCTAATCATAAAGGATGCACTAATCGATCCAGCAGCATGGTATTCACTGAATATCGTTCGAGACATATCTGTCGAATTGTTTGCTACTGAGAATAAAGAATCTCCAGGTCTATCGTTATCTTCTTCATTTAGTTCTTCCCCCATACTTTCTATAATGGTTGGGTAGCAGTCTACTAGGGAAACAGGGGTGTCTATGGTGGAATCTTTTGGAAATCCTTCACCAGAAACAATCATTGGAATTGAAACAGATTCTTCGTACATTGTAGCCTTCCCCCAAAGGTTTCTAGCTCCGAGATTATCCCCGTGGTCGCCAACATACATTATCCTGGTTTCTTCTCTGATGCCGCTTTCATCAATAGCGGCAAGAATCTTCCCGATGTTGTCGTCAACAAAGCTACACAGTCCGTAGTAAGAAGCGATAGCGATCTTTCTCTTCTCATCATTTTCAAAGTGTTCATCGAACGTAAAGCATTTTTCGAAGGCATCCCACCAAGGATGATCGATTTTATTTTTTCGTTTTTTTGGGAGTTCAATTTGATCTAAAGGATACATTTCGTAAAATTCTTCTGGTACTATCAAGGGGTAATGAGGTGAAATGAAAGAGATGAAAAGAAACCAAGTTTTTCCGGATTTTTCATCCGCCATTTCTCGAATCCAATCACAACTTTTATCTCTTATTTCCTTATCATACTTAGTGTACTGGGTTTCTCCTGGTCCAATTTCAAGAGCAAGATCTCTGCTCTGATTTCTAACAGGCAATGATGGTTCACGAATAGAACCAAAAACATCTCCTTGTCCATTTAATGTATGCATAGGTGAGATTTGTTCGTCGAATCCTGTTGGATCAGTTGTATTCGTGTAATGAAGTTTCCCAATGGAAGTTACGAGATGCCCTGATTCTTGAAGGCGGTGTCCCCATCCTTTTTGACTTCCATCATAGGGTGATGCGTTATCCCAATTTCCCGTTTCATGTATGTATTTTCCAGTTGCAAAACTAGCTCTTGAAGGTACACAAACCGGAGAATTAGTGTATGCATTTCGAAAGAGAGTCCCGTTATTTGCTAGGAGGTCTAAATTTGGGGTTTTCACTACAGGGTGTCCGTAACACCCTAAAGCTTTTGAATTATGTTCGTCTGCCATAATGAAAACAAAATTTTTAGCCTGTTTAGACATTGTAACCTCAAACAAAATTTTTAAATTCTAGAGTTAGTTTGTTCAAAAGTTTAATTCAATGGTAAATAGATAAGATAACTGTAATTTTGAAACAAAAAAAGCGATAATGGATTTTTTTATCAGGAGTAAAGTTGAGAGATAATGAAAATAATCGATTGTGATGTTCATCCAAGAATGAACTCTATGTCTCAATTGCATCCATATCTTTCTGAAGAGTGGAGGCGAAGAATGGGCGTTCAGACTTCAAGTAAGGGATCTGACTCAAATACAGCAAGAAACGTTTTTACGATTCCAAAGCGTTGGTATTTTCACCCTCACGGAGCAGAGAGAAACGACGCTATTCCGCCAGACGGAGGGAGACCAGGTTCTGATTTGAAATTCTTTTGTGAAAAACATTTAGACTTTTTTCAGATTGAACATGCGATTATGATTTCCGGAGATTTGTTTGGAATTGGAGGTTTGCCTGATGCAGATATGGCTGCGGCATTCATTTCTGCGAATAACGATTGGTTACTTCATGAATGGGCAAAAAAAGACTCTAGACTTAAACTTGCTATTAACGTTGGGCCTAGGGATCCTCTTCTTGCCGTTCAAGAAATTGAACGTTTGGGAGGGAATGATTCTGTTGTGCAGGTTCAAATGCCAGAGTTCGATGTTCTTTTAGGAAACAGGCATTATTACCCGATCTATGAAGCGGCTGAGCGTTTTGGACTTCCTATTGGATTTCATGGTGCAGGAGAGTCAGCTGGTGTAAATACTCCAATGTGTCCAGTTGGAATTCCCTCTTATTTCATCGAGGTTCATACGGGGATGCCGATGATTGGACAAGCGCATTTAATTAGTTTAGTTGCAGAAGGAATTTTTGAAAGATTTCCCAAACTTAAATTTGTTTTTCAAGAGGTTGGGTACTCTTGGG
>JAPYRM010000124.1 GCA_029941175.1 Halobacteriales archaeon | reverse complement strand
TGATGTGGAATCTTCCGTGGAGGAATTAGCACCCTCCCCTGATGATGTGGAATCTTCCGTGGAGGAATTAGCACCCTCCCCTGATGATGTGGAATCTCCAAATGAATCTGCAGAACTTATTGATTAATACTCACCGCTTATATGTATTCCGAGCAAACCCTTCTAATTCCTTCTTCTAACCCTATTTTTGGTAACCATCCTGTCGCTTCATATATTTTAGTTGAATCTGCACAAGTATCGTGCACATAAATCGATTTTGGTATCGGGTTTTCTACATATTCAGCTTCTACATTCGTTCCCAATTCTTCATTGATCATATCTACAACTTTATTAAAACTAACCGCCCGTCCCGTCCCCACGTTAAACACTCCTGATATTTCTTTCTCCGCGACCATCTGTGCAGCTCTAACAATATCATCAATGTACGTGAAATCTCGTGTTTGAGTCCCATTCCCATAAAGTTCTGGTGCAATTCCATTAGCTATTTTTTCTGCAAACTGAGCAATGATATTTGCATATTTTCCCTTATGTGACTCATTGCCCCCATATCCTTGATAAACAGAAAAAAAACGCAATCCGACCATATGTATTCCATATTGATTATGGAAATATTCTGCATACCTCTCCCGAGCCAATTTAGAAGCTTCGTAACCCGTATGTGCCTCTACCACCATCGCCTCTGAAGTGGGCTCTTTTCTACTCCCATATATCGAAGAAGTGGATGCATAAACCACTCTTTTACATCCATTTTCAACTCCTTGTTTTATGGTATTGATAAATCCTTCTACGTTCACTCTAGCCCCTTTAATTGGATCTTCTTTGTGCATTTGATACGATGATAACGCCGCAAAATGGAAAATAATATCAACATCTGTTGGCAAATCTTTATCTAAAACATCAATTCGTCGAAAATCCACTGATTTATCCAAATTATCTGGAGTTCCAAGATACTCATTATCAATTGCAATAACTTCATTTTGAACTGCCAATTTATTTGCTAGATTTGACCCAATAAATCCTGCCCCACCTGTGACAAGAATGGTCAAATCTTTCATACTTACCCCTCTAGATCACTCTACTTAAACATTAACGTAACTAATCTTCGCTGGTATTCGACAAGACCCATCGCGTGATTATGGAAAACAAATATCCTCAAGTTAGCGTGAATTATCCCGCTAGTACCACGTTTGATGAATTCCGCTCAACAGTAACCGCAATTGAAAGCTTACACTATGATGGCTTAACCGTCTCCGATCAATCTTTGCGTAGAAATACTTATGCGTGGTCTGCATTTGCGGCACATAATACTAATCGTATATGGGTTGGCCCTGCAGTAACCAATCCATTTTCTCGCAACCCTGGGTTGACTGCGGCCTCAATAGCAACCATCGACGAAATTTCTAAAGGTAGGGCCGTTCTTGGAATTGGGCTAGGCGGACATGGAGTCGGACCGTTTGGCTATGATCAAAAAAGATCAATAGGTGCCTGTAAAGATGCAATAATTACAATAAAAAGTTTACTTTCTGGAGAACAAACAACGATAATACGTGATGAATTTGAACTACACGAAGCTTCATTAGAGTTTGATCCTTATCCCCATTCCATTCCCATTTATGTTGGGGGACGAGGGCCTTTACTTCTCTCTCTAGCGGGAAAACTTGCAGACGGGGTATTCATTGGAGGGGGTCTTCTTTCTACCAAGGGAATGGATTATGCTCGTGATAGAATTTCTATCGGGGCCAAATCTGTTAATCGAAATATCGATGACCTCGATCTTCGATGTCATGCTTCGCTTTCAATAGCATCAGATGCAGACGTAGCTCTGGATGGGGTGACGCGGCATATTGCCACTAGAGTTTCAAACCAAGCAAATTTAGAAGCCTTACAACGTGGAGGTGCCTCTCCCAAAGAAATAGAACATGTAATTAATCTAGATCTAGACTCTCTAACAACAAAAGAACTAAGAGACGAAGTCCCATTTTCTATCATTGAACAATTCGTACTCTGTGGAACCCCCGAAGACTGTTCTGAACGATTTCACTCCTTTTTCGAATCTGGAATAACCAATTTTACCATCGTGGCTAGAGTCAACGATGAAAATGGGAGATTTAAAAGTCTAAAACTTTTTTCAGACCTGGTACTTTCTCATTTTTTTTGACAATCCTTGTATTTATGTCTCTCCCCTCTCTACACCTCAACCATGGCCACTTTTTATCTCCCGGTCGAACTAACCAGTGTACAAAAAAAAATTCTTACTGCTCTTGTCAATCTCTTTTCAGTATATGCATTTTCTACAAATGAAAAATCAATTAAAGGAGTGGAAATCGCAAGAGAAGTTGGAAAAAATCCTGGTACTATTCGAAATCAAATGCAAAGTCTAAAAGCTCTACGCTTAGTGGAAGGTATCCCCGGTCCCCACGGGGGGTACAAACCCACTGCATTTGCATATGAGGCTTTGGATATTTCTCAATTGGATTCCCCCGTAGAAGTTCCTTTTTATCATAATGGGGCCCTCTGTTCTGAAATATCGCCTCTGGAAATCACGCTTACAAGTATTAATCACCCCGATCTTTGCCGAGCAAAAATCCGTGTCCTTGGTCCTACCCGGAATATTAACCAACACGATTTAGTTAAAATAGGTCCTACTCCTCTATCAAAATTGATTTTAGAAGGGACTGTGGAGGCACAAGACGAAACACATGGGATTCTGATTTTAGAAATCAAATCCATGTCTGCACAACCAAAATCCCACACTCTTAAATAATCAGTAAAAACAACAATAGATCATGGACGAACCTACCTCTTTGGAAGAACTGCTTTTAGAAAAAGCACGATCTTTCAATAAATTAGGCTATCTAGGGTTTACCGGATTTTTAGGATTTGCAGGATTCATTAACACAGATTTTTTCCTTGCCTTTTTCTTATTCTTTCTGTTTCTTTTAGGGAGCCTCTCCGTCTCTATGAACAAATTAGGCTATCTAGGAC
>JAPYRM010000123.1 GCA_029941175.1 Halobacteriales archaeon | reverse complement strand
CTACTACTCTATCTCTCATGACCACCTTCCCATTGCAAATAACTGTATCAACTTCAAATCCTTGGGCCTGATATACAATTGCAGAAACTATATTTCTAATTGGTTGGAAATGGGTATAATCCAACCCAAGAAGAACTATATCTGCCTTTTTTCCAGGTTCGATAGATCCCAAATTTTGTTCTTGACCTATCGCCCGGGCCCCATCTATAGTTGCCATTTCAAGTGCCTTTTCAGGAGTCATAATAGTTGAGTCCATATGAACTCCTTTGTGAAGTGATGCAACATACCGCATATCATTTATCATATTCACCGTATCACTGCAACTCGCATTATCTGTTCCAATCCCCACTGTCACTCCATAATTGAGCATAGTTGGTATGGGTGCCACACCCGACCCAAGCATCAAATTTGAAATAACATTGTGCGCCACCCGTGCATCCGTTTGCTGCATTAGTCTTATATCCGATTCACTCAAGTGAACACAGTGGCCGAATAGGGCCCTTTCTCCTAGACACCCAATAACGTTCATATATTCTGTCATTGTAAAATGCCCACCCCCCAATGCCAATTCCTCATGGTACGTCTCTGAAACGTGAGTGGTAGTCATCACGTCATATTCTTCTGCAAGGCCATAACATGCTTGTAGCCCCTCTGTAGTCGTACATCTTGGAGACAATGGACCAGGCCAAATGCTTTGCCTGCCACCTGCCGACCCATTCCATTTCTTTATAAGATTTTCAATATTTTTAATAGATCCCTCTGTATCATCCAAATCCGTACTTGCGCGTTTTACACCCGGGACCGAATCTCGATATAATTTAACAAAGTCGGACAACGCCGACTCCATGTTTTCATCGATAAAAGATTGACAATATATATTTCTCATTCCTGCCTGTTCATATACTTTTAATTTTGATTCTACAATGTCATCTGAATAACCCGACCCGCCTCCGATTGCATTTTCCACAAATGTAGTTGTCCCCGATTCAATCGATTCTAGACAATATAATGCTGAAGCAATCGCATGCTCTTCCGCGTTCATTTCTGCCCGAGCCGGCTTCGTCACATTAAATAACCAATCATAAAGGGCTCTGTCCGTTTGCCCACCCCCTCTTAAAAGAATATCTGCAACATGCGTATGGGTATTTATTAATCCCGGTATGACTGCGTGCTTTTCAGCACTGATAATCAAGTCCGCATCATGATTCGATTTAATATCCTCTGATTGACCTACGTCAATGATTCGTTCGTCTTCAATCGCAACTCCTCCATTTTTAATAACGGACCTATCCGAATTCATCGTAATCACGATACCATCAGTAATCAATATGTCTGCCATATTGAATCCCTGTTCTCTTACAAAAAGATTCTTTCGCAAAACCATCGTACCGCAAACGTCATTATAGTCAAAGAGATAATTTATCGTGGAAAACAATTTATCATGAGGGATTTTACCTATATTTGTCCGGAAACTATTGATGAAGTTTGTCAGTTACTATCTGAGCAAGAAGACGCATATATAATTGCAGGCGGTCAAAGCCTACTACCACTTTTGCGCCTTCGAGCAGCAGATCTTTCTTGCCTCATTGATATCAATGGACTAAAAAATGCCAATTACATAACTTTCGAAAATCAACAAGTCAAAGTTGGCCCCACCGCACGCCATGCAGAAGTTGCAGATTCAGAAATAGCAAAGAATCATTGTCTTGTTCTATCTCAGGTAGCAGCTCACATAGGAGATGTACAAGTCAGAAATAGAGGCACTATTTGCGGATCCGTTGCCAATGCCGATCCTGCAGGAGATCCTCCTGTTTTATCTGCACTTCTAGATGCCGAAATCCAAGCAACATCTATTCGGGGCGAAACCATTTACTCAGGAAGTGATTTCTTCCATGGATTTTACGCCACCAGCCTAGAGGAAGATGAGTTCATAACCGAAGTCCGGTTCCCCGAGATTTCCTCTCCCACGGGGGTGGGCTATGAAAAATGGGAGCCTAGTGAAGGTGCATACCCCGTAGCCACTGTTGGTGCACTAATCACTTTGGATGGGGATCTCATTTCTCAAGCGAAAATAGTAACAGGTGCAATTGAACCGGGACCAACTTTCACCGAAGATGCAGCAAGCATTCTCATAGGTCAAAAACCCACAACTGAAATCATCACAGAAGCTGCTATCTCAGTTGGAGAAAATTCAGATCCAATTGAAGATTCAGAGGGATCTATAATATTCAAACAAGAGCTAATGAAAACTTTATCAAAACGCGCAATTATCACTGCGGTGGGTTGTGCCCAGGGGGGTGCTTAATAATGCCTAATTCAAATCAAGAACCACAATCTGAGCTACTTGTAAATATAACTGTAAATGGGTCCAAAACAACCGAAACTATCCCTGCAAGAACTCTCCTATCCGAGTATGTCCGAGAACACCTATATCTAACTGGAACTCACCGTGGTTGTGAAACTGCTAAATGTGGTGCATGCACCGTTTTATTTGATGGAAAGGCAGTGAAATCTTGCAACGTACTCGCAGTACAGGCCAATGGTAGGGATGTCATCACAATTGAAGGTTTGGACGACCATGGAAAACTTAGTCCAATCCAGCAATCTTTCTGGGACAACCATGGTATGCAATGTGGTTATTGCACACCAGGTTTCGTTATAGCATCAACTGCCTTGTTGAACCAAAATCCAGACCCCACCGTAGACGAAATCCGATTTGGCTTGGCCGGAAATATTTGTAGGTGCACGGGATACACTAAAATTATAGAAAGTGTCCAGGACGCAGCCCACAGGATAAACAAGGATTCCTGATGAGCAAAACTCAACTCGCATCGCCCAAACAAGTCGCTTCTACAAGCGATGTAGTTGGGGCACGAGTTAATTCCAAAACTGGAAGAAAGTTCGTAACTGGTACTGGTCGATTTTTAGACGATATAATGCTCCCCGGAATGCTCCACGCACGGTTTGTTCGCAGTCCACATGCACATGCCAAGATTATTTCAATCGATACTTCTAAAGCCGAA
>JAPYRM010000122.1 GCA_029941175.1 Halobacteriales archaeon | reverse complement strand
GTGGAATCTAGTGCAGAAATACTTATTCGAGCTGTTTTTTCAGGGCGTCCAATAATAATTCGCCATCATGCCGATGTAGATGGCATTTGTGCAGGTTTGCCCATTGAAAAATCTCTAAAAAATCTCGTGAAACATGTGTATGGTGATGAAAGATCTCAGCACAATTTAGTTAGAAGATTGGCAAGTAGAGCACCATATTATGATATGGAAGATGCCATGCATGATTTGAATTCCGCCTTGTTTTCCCGGGATAGTCATGGGCAGATGTTGCCATTGTTGTTATTAATTGACAATGGAAGCACAAAAGAAGATATTCCTGCATATGAATATCTCAGTAATTACGATATCCCCATCATGGTTGTGGATCACCATTATCCAAATGAAGATGAAGTTGAGCCATATTTGGTAGAACATATTAACCCATATCTAGTTGGGGAAGATTATCGAATAACAACGGGGATGATTTGTGCAGAGATTGCTAGAATGATTGATCCTGATGCCATGGTTAAGTTTGGACAGTTACCTGCCATTTCTGGTATGGCAGATCGATCATCTGCAGGGGCCATGGTAGATTATTTTTTATTGGCTCAAGAGTTAGGATTTGAACAGACAGATTTGCACAGAATATGTGAATCTCTAGACTATGCAATGTATGTCCTAAAGTATAACAATGGAGAAGGATTGGTTGAAGATATACTAGGAGTTAGGGGTGGAAATCAGTTTAAAAAAGTGACTGAATTTCTATCTCAATTGGCGAAGAAGAATATGAAACGTCAGATGGAAACTTCACTTAGGCACACACACTCTAATCAACTAGAAACAGGGATTCAATTTAATCGGGTGGAAATTGAGAGGGGTGCGTATAGATATACATATCCTGCCCCGGGGAAAACAACAAGTTCCATTCATGATTATTTTGTTGGGAGGGATGGGGCCCCCATGATTACTATTGGGTATGGACCGGATTTTGCAATCATACGGAGTGATGGTGTGGATTTGAACATACCTCAAATGATAGAAGAGATCAAAGTGGAGATTCCAGAGGCAGGAGTGAGTGGAGGGGGACACCTAGTGGTTGGGTCAATGAAATTCATACCGGGAGAGAGTGCGAGGGTAAGAGAAGTATTAGAAATAAAAATCGCAGAGACACCGAAAAAAATTAAATGAAAATGAGATATAATAGTGGGTTTTTTATCGATAGAAAATATAGTCTATAACGATGGTAGAATACGATATTGTAATTGCACTGATGGGGTACATAGTAGGGGCTTTTGGTGGTCTTTTAGTTTTTATAGAGTTATTTCAAGTACCAAATTATGTAAAATATAAACCAAAGTTAAATCGGTATGATGTTGAAATCAAACCATTAGAAGTTCAACAATATACATTGGCAGGAAGA
This sequence comes from Halobacteriales archaeon, assembly GCA_029941175.1. Taxonomy (GTDB): domain Archaea; phylum Halobacteriota; class Halobacteria; order Halobacteriales; family Hikarchaeaceae; genus Hikarchaeum. The sequence goes on along the minus strand of JAPYRM010000122.1, from coordinate 1,632 downwards.
GTTGGGGCATTAATGATCGCAATAGCATTTTCTTTGGAATTTATTGCCATATTGATGTGAATTAAGAAGAACCAAGAAGTTCAGATGCTTTTATTGCTTCGGATTGGACTAGATAGTCCGGGTCGTTCGAATATGATTTTGCGATTTCAAGTGCCCGATAAGTGCGTATTTGCACGAGAGCCCATATGGCACTATAGCGGGCGAAACTATAGGTGTCATTTGAGACTATCAATGAAAGTGGACCGATGGCACGTGTGTCACCAATCATTCCAAGTGATCGGGCGGCACTGCTTCGGATTTGTTCATTTTCTGAAGTTAGTTTATTGGCAATTGATTGGGTTGCAAGAGAAGACCCAATCTCACCGAGAGCACGTAATGTTACGAATTGTAATTGAGGATTTGAATCATTATCAACATAAGATAGGATAGAATCCACAGCTTTTTCAGAGCCTATCTTACCTAGAACTTCTATTGCAGATTTGTCTCGCCGAGAAGCACGATCGATCATGGGGCCTATTGCAGACGCATCCCCCATACGTTTGAGGGCGCTGAAGCAATACTGCTGCATATAATCCATTCCTAACTTTTCAAGAGCTAGTAAAACCATATCGACATTGCCACGTTGTTCATGTTCTTTAAGTGCGGAAAGTTCAGGAGGGAAATCTTTTGGACGCCCTTCGAGGACATCGTAAAAGCCTTTTGATTGAAGAAACTCTCTAGTAGAAAGCTTAGAACTTTCACCTTCGGTTCCGTTTGTTTCTGCTAGATGGTCCTCAGTACTCATGTGATAGAAGTGGGAACGAATGGCCTAAGAGCGTTTCTATATTCTTTCTGAAAAATTGTTCCAATAATATGAAGGGGATAAAAATAGGTAAGCAAGAGAAAGGATTAATAGTGCATAGGGGAATGCACGTCCGATTGCGTTGGGGAATGCAATAGTAAGTAATTGGATTATGCCCAATAGAAGGGCATCGCGGAAAAGCAAATCAGGATATTTGATCGGGGTGACCATGAGGTATGCGAGGACGAGTGTCAGTAGCAGAATAGAAGTGGTACTAAAAGTTTGTACGAGAATGGCCGAGGAGATTAGGATGGCTGCGACGGGTGTTTGGGCCCCTATTGTGTGGTTGTGTTCGATGTCGTAGGCCATATAGAGAGAAAGTCTAATCGCCGACATGCTGAAAAACGCCAAGATGCAAAAAATGATTAAAACGTGGTTATAGGAGAACAAAGATGGATCGTAAAAAGAAATAGGATTGGTTTGCGTAACGATACTATAGATCACTAAAGAAGGGGCAACTCCAAAAGATACTATATCGGAAATAGAATCTATATGAGGTCCAATGGTAGATCCTCCGAATTGTCTAGCTATTATGCCATCGACGCCATCTCCAAGGGCAGATAGAAGAATCAGTCTGCAAGATAAAAGTGGATCTACAAAGGCGAAAGAAACGGCAGCAAGACCAATGATAGCATTAACAAGAGAAACTATATCTGCAGGACCAAACTTCTTTTTTCCGTCCGAGTCATGTCCTAAAAACCTAGGCCACATAACACAGAAATTAATTTACTGAGGCCATACATCTTACGATTTATAATTTAGACTAAAGAAAAAATGTTATTTCGTTGTGC
>JAPYRM010000121.1 GCA_029941175.1 Halobacteriales archaeon | reverse complement strand
TTTTCTTTTGCCAATTCTACTGCAGCACGATACGCAGTCGACGAAGATACCCCAACTATATCTCCTGGCCCGCTACGATTTATTCCAGACAATGCAATAACTTCGATTCCACGGTCATTTAGATATTTAACACGTTCTTCGTTCCTTTCTTTGGGATATGGCGTAACTGCTATAATCGATTTTGCCCCAACAGCTTTTATGGCATCCACATGAGATTTTAAATTGGTTGTTATCGGAGCTCGGATTTCTGCATTTATGCGATCAAGTAGCTCATCCTCTCCTTTTGCACCCTTCAATGCAAAAATAGGACTCCCCCCTGCAATAATACAATCCACACCTCTCTCATCCAATCTTTTCGCTGCTGGATACACTTGTTCAAATGCTTCTGAGAGATTTTCAGGTGTAAATTTATCTACCCCCATATTTACCACATACATCTCCACTCCTTCCACTATCATTTTTCGAAATTCGTTTCCATGATTCCACACTGAAGGTTCAATCTTTCCAAATTTAAGACGCCAATGATCCATAGTACTCGTTCTTATAGGCCTCTCAATTATATTAAAAGTTCCTTGTGATCCTTCCTTCTTCAGACCGATTGCATCTATTTTATTACATTAGCAAACCAATTGCTACTAATGGCAATCGATTTGACATTAGCCTGTGGAGAATACGATCTGACATATGCTCTTCACACAGGCCTTGTACAACCAAGTGGCATTAATCTAAATGTTCTAACCTACGAATCTCCAGAACGCCATTGGCGAATGATGCGCCATGGAGAATTCGATATATGCGAAATGTCTTTAGGATCCTATCTCGCTTCGAGAAAACACCGTGATCTTTATCCATTCACTGCAATCACTGTTTTCCCCCACAGAAGATTCCGCCATTCATATATGTTTAAAAATAGTGAAATTTCTTCTACAAATCCTGGGGATTTTGAAGGAAAAAAAATTGGCTTGCGAACTTGGCAAACTACGGCAGGTATCTGGATGAGGGGCATTGCACAAGAACAATATGGACTAGACTTAACTTCCGTCGAGTGGTATACCGATGACACCGAAGACGTTCAACTAACCATCCCTGACAAATTCAATGTTCAACGAATCTCAGAAGGTAGGAACATTGAAGAAATGCTAGTATCTGGGGATCTTGATGGAGCTTTCTACCCTGCCCGGTTAACTTCTGTAAAAAATAAAAAAGGAGCAGAACATATATTCGAAAATCCTTTCTTAGAAGAACAGCGCTATTACGAAGAAACTAAACATTTTCCACTAATGCACACCGTGGTTATTCGGGACGAGTTGCTAGAAAAACACCCTTGGATCGCAACAAATATCTACAAAGCATTTTCTGAAGCGCGTGACATATGTTTACAAAAACTAGAAGACCCCCGCTGGACAGCATTAGCTTGGGCACAAGAACATCTCGACCATCAACAAGACGTATTGGGGATGAACCCTTGGCCATATGGATTGGTACCTTCTAATCAGCGCACTCTCGATAAGCTACTTGGCTATGCGTACGATCAAGGCCTTACTCCTAAAAAATATTTGCCCAAAGATCTGTTTGTTGAAAGCACGCTAGATCCTGAAATAGAAGGAAAAGAATACGTATCTGGAAAGTAGTTGTATACCTCCACTTTTGTTGTTTCAGTTTCCTTGATTCTCTAGTGCTTCAACCACTCTTTCTGGTGTTATTGGTATTGTGTCAAATTCAATAGACAGGGCACTTGAAATGGCATTTCCAATTGCTGGAGCAGAAGCTATCATTCCCATTTCTCCAACACCTCTGGCCCCATATGGTCCCATCTCATCTTCTGTCTCAATTATGATGGTTTCTGATTCATAAGGCAATTCCATCGTCCCCGGAATGCGATAATCTTTAAAATTAGGATTAACAACTAACCCCTTCTCGTATATAATTTCTTCATATAGGGCACTAGCTATACCCTGTCCCGTTGCACCTTCTATTTGCTGCTCAACATTTTTTGGATTCAAAGCACACCCCACGTCCGTAGCGGTGACCATTCGAAGCACTTCGACTTTACCTGTCATCTGATTCACCGCAACCAATGCCGCTTGACCCACTGGAGTCCAGAAAGCATGGTGCTTTCCACCCTTTCTAGAATCATACGTTGCAGTACCTATCAATTCGCCCCCTTCTTTTAACATGGTATTTGATACTCCTACCATTTGGCCATAATTTGAGAATAGATCATTAATAGAGATCCAACTTTCTTCTTTCCCTTTCAGAATGATTTTTCCATTTGATGTTTTCAAATCCGAAGAGTCTATCTTTTCATCAAATTCTCCAACCGCAAGATCAAACATTTTTTGTTTTACATCTGCTATTGCTTTTCGAACGGCATTCCCCGTGTGATATGTAAATCTACTCCCCGTTGGTCCTCTATCATATGGGCTATTAGCAGTGTTTCCTGCAATAATTTTAACCTTTTCCAATTCCATGTCAAAATCTTCTGCAATAATCTGAGTTAATACCGTTTCTGCACCTTGGCCAATCTCAGGTGCTCCTATGTATGCGATCACGTTCATATCCCGCTGAACTTTAATGGTGGCTGCCGCAGACGACCTTGATACTGGCTTATTACCGTATGCAATTCCTACTCCAATCTTCCATTCTTCTGTATCATATTCTGGATATTCTCTCTCTATGTCGATAGATTTCAGTCTATCTGAAGGTTTTCTCAAACAAGCTTCAGTATCAATTTTTCCAAGTGTCTCCCCCTTCGCATTTGTATCACCCGCTCTCAGGAGATTCTTCGATCTATATTCTACTGGATCTAATCCCAATTCGCGGGCAATCTTGTCCATATGACGTTCCATCGCCCAGTTAACCTCTGGCTTCCCAAAACCTCTAAATGCTGCGTATTTTGGTAAATTGGTATATACGGCACAACTTGTATACTTGACATTTGGGATTTTGTACGAGCCAATTGTAACACTAGGGCCGCTAATTGTGCATCTAAAAACTTGCTCATTATACGCCCCAACATTGAATAAAATTTCTGAATCTCTAGCTA
>JAPYRM010000120.1 GCA_029941175.1 Halobacteriales archaeon | reverse complement strand
GGTCTGGCTCCCAGTCGAACGGCTCGCCGTCGTAGCCCAGGTCGCGGGCGAAGGGCGCGAGGTCGTGGCTGGTGTAGGTAAGCTCCAGAACGCGCGGGGTAATATAGTTGAGATCGGCTTCGGAGTAGGCTTTCGGCTGCAAGACTGGTAATTGTTTCACGATGAAAAAGTTCAGGTGAGTGCCGCCAACCTTATGTCGAGTCACGAAGTCGAAGACAATTGTAGAAAGGTTTCCTTGCAGCGCTGCAACCAGATTTGCGGGTGTGGTGACAGGCAAAATACATAACGGAAAGTTGTTACCGACACCGGCAAAAGGAATTGAGCTGACAATCGCCGTCCGTTCATCCGTTGATCGGCATATATCGCGGAATCCGAGCAGGTATTTAGGGCTTCGTCCCTTCAAGCGCTCTTCAACCAGCAAAGCGTAATTCTGTTGTGCTGAAAATGCCGCCAGCCAGTCGTCCAACTCCGCATCGGTCATCGGGTGATCTTTAGCCATTTTGCGGGCTGCCAGGCCATCTTTAGTGAACTCGGCGGCTTGGAACAGGTTGCCAGTGGTGCCGCGTTTGATCACTCGGCTACCCAGCAGTTGCGAGGCTTCGTCAAACTGCTCCCGGACCAGGAGCTGGCCGGCCAACCACTGGCGCAGGCCTTCCTCCAACTTGGCGGCGTCCTGCTTCTTCAAGCCATCCAGCACGGCACGGGGCATATCGGCGGTGCGCAGCAATACCTCTCGCTCTTCCACCCAATACCGGGGAAGTGGGGCGTAATCAGGCTGCTGTTTTTCAGCTACCGTTGTGTCGCGGGTGGTTTCGCCGTCGGTTTCATAGGTGGCGAAGCGGTGGTCGTAGTGGTGCACCATTTTGGCTTCGTACAGGGGTAGGTAACGCGTGTCATCGAGGTGGAATTGGTTGCCTTCGAGCTGGGCGCCTTGATCGTCCAGTTGCTCATGGGTGTGGAACAAATTGCTGGCAGTATTCATCATGAACATCAGCATGAAGTTGATGCCCCAAGGATTCTGTTCTGGCTCATCATCAGATGCTTCCCGGATCAGGACGGGCGCATTGCGATAAAACTTTTTCGTCAGTTCGGCATCTGCGTTGGAGCGGAAGACTGGACAAGTCATGGTGTTGGGATTCAATAGTTTGAACTCTTCTGCAGTCAGTGCGAACTCCCGAGCTTCTTCACCCACTTGGTCCACTTGCGTGGAAAAAAACTGAAGTTTTGCTGCCCGGCTGTCGCGCATAAGAGTGAAAAGGCAGAACTTCAATCGGCTGTCGATACCTTTGAAGAGCTTCTCCCTGTTTTCAAAGTCATAAAGTGAATGAATCCTGCTCTCTTCCGTAAGATGCCTAAAGAAATGTTGTGTAAAAGAGTCCGTGGCAATTCCGCTCGGTACTATGATTCCGGCACGTCCTTGGCTGTTGTGAAGCTCCGAAGCAAACTCAGCAAATAGTGGAGCAAGATTGATTCGCCCTCTGCTGGTTCTGGGGAACCGCCCCGACGCGTGTACAAAGATCTGCGTTCTGAGCACGGCCTCTTTGTCTTGCAGGTACCCTTGGTATAGATCTGGGTTCGTGTCTTCCAAGTCCGCAATCATTCGATTTCGAGCAGACATATGCTGCGCGTCTGCAATTTCCGGTGCGCGGGAGGCGAAGTACTCCTGTGGATCAAACTGCAGCATTTCCCAAGGTGGGTTGCCCAATACCACGTCAAAACCCGCGTTGTCCCGGTTAAATACCTCCGGAAATTGCAGTGGCCAGTGGAAGAAACGGTTCTGTTCTGCGCGCAGCCGTACTTCTGCTTCAACTTCCGGGCTGAGTTCGCCCCGGTGGGCCGCCTTCAGTGCGCCGTTGTCCGGGATGCGGTTGGCGTAGCCCTGGTTCTTCGGGACAAAGAACGCGGCCGTCCAGAGGTCTTCCAGTAGCCGGGCACGGCGGGCTTCCTGGCTTTGCTGGGCGGCCTGCCATTGCTGGCGCTTGTTGATCACCTCGTCCAGGGATTCTTCCGGTAGCTCCTCTACGGCAGCGAGTTGCTGAGCGTTGATGCGCAAATCAATCGCCAGAGTCTGGGCCTGCTGTTTATTGGTTTTCTTCAGGTCTTTCAGCAGCGCCTTGTCGTCGCCCTCCAGGGCTTTGAAGGCATCGTCGGGTATGCCGGTTTCCAGCACGGCGGGGTCATACACGCCGACCAGGGCGTTGCCACATTGGATGTGGCTGTCGAGGAAGGTCAGCGGTTTGCCGGGCTCCAGGGCTTCCATCCACAGCGCGGTGCGGCACAACTCCACGGCCATGGGGTTAACATCTACCCCGAATATGCAGTGTTGTACTACCTCGCGCAGGGCGTGCTGGAACTGGGCCGGTGAGGGTTCGCTGCCCTCGGCATCCAGTTGCGCCAGTTCCCGGGCCAGGGTGCGGGTGGCTGCCAGCAGGAAGTGGCCGGAGCCACAGGCCGGGTCTACCACACGCAAATCCAGCAGGGCCTGCCGTGGCGCATCCGGGTTATCGGCCAGGCGCTCGCGAATCACCGGTTTAAGGGCGGTATCAATCAGGGATTGCACCAGCACATCCGGTGTGTAGTAAGACCCGGTGAGCTTGCGCAGATTACCGGCGGTGGTGTTGTTTTCGTCCAGGCCGATAAAGCTGAACTGCCAGGGAGTGGTATTAATGGCCGGCACCAGTTCCAGCAAGGCCTCGTACACGGACCCCAGCTCCTCGGCATCCATGTTGGCATAGTCGGTGGCGACCAGGCTGTTGCTGGTTTCGCTGGGGTGCCAGGTGAGCGCCTTGATGGCTTTGAGCAGGGATTGGTTATCGATCAGTGCGTTGTCGAGATTGGAGCACTGATCGTGGCCAAACAGGCCGCCCAGTGCGGGTAGTGCCAGTAGGGGCTGGCCGGAAGCCAGGCCGTTCATGGTGTGTTGAATCGTCAACCAGAGATCGTGATGGCGGGCTTCAAAGCGATGGGGCTTGCGGGCCGCCCGGCGCAGCACATCCAGGCTGTAACCTTCTCGGTAGCGCTCTCGGGCCAATGGGTCGCTGCCTTCAGG
>JAPYRM010000119.1 GCA_029941175.1 Halobacteriales archaeon | reverse complement strand
GTATAAGATCAGGAGAAGAAGTAGAAGTGTTTAGAAGAGAATTCGAAGGGAAATTCAGACTAGTGAAAATTGAATCTCCTTTCAAAATGCGTTTAGATAGAATTAGAGACCGGGGGAGAGATAATCCAGAAGTAGAAACGTTAAGTGAAAGGGATAACAGAGAACTGGGGTTTGGATTGAAAGATGCGATGGAGAGTGCAGAAATTGGAATAGAAAATTCAGGGACGATTGAGGAATTGCAATTGAAAATTTCGAAGTTGATTATTTGAAATCACACAAAGAAGAAGATAGTTGTTAAAAGTACAAGTATGCCGAAAACGTCGCACAGGTTGGTCACAGTAGGGATAACGACATCGTCTGGATCTAGTTTGAGTAGATATGAAGTGTAAGTTGTAAGTAAAGCAACTATTGCTGTGAAAATGGAGATGAGTACGCCGCTAAGAGTAGTGATTAAAACTACTTGGTATAGACCTAGTAGAGGTTCGAAAACTATAGTTGAAACCGCCCATGTCGCCACCCCGATAAGAGGAAAAATAGTAATTGAAAGTGCCATAGTAGAGAGGATATTTCCAGTTAAATGATAGTTACTAGCTTTGAATTCTAGGAGCCCTAGATGGAATGCTGTAGAGAGTCTAGCTGAGAGGATGCTACCGAGGCTACCAGCAGTCCCTATGATAACAGGGACTAATACCAGTAGGGTAGGATAATAAAAGAGAGTGGACTCGAAAGAAGACAGAACTAGTCCCATAGATATCTCAAGAGAGGTGAGAGCTGCCAAAATGGGTAACATTGTTTTAGTGATGGATCGTACGGACCAGGTCATATCAGCCACCCCCCATGATTATTCGGACCGCGAGAAGTAGAAATGAGATCCCAAAAATATCACCTATGGTTGCAACTAGAGGTCCTACAATGGTATCAGGATTTAATCCATTTCTATAGGCGGCAAAAATAACAGATATAACAGCAGTGATAAGCACTATTCCAGAAAATATTCCTGCTATCAAGGCTATTGAAAGTAGAATCCGTAGAGGAGCAACAGGTTCAAATAAAAAAGTAAGTAAAAAATAGGCGAAGATTGCCCCTATTGCTGCTGCAAATAATCCATTGATAAATGATGCAAAAACCGCAGCGTTGACTCTATGGTCTGAGAAAGAAATTTTTGGTTCTATGAGACCCTGGTGAAGACCTGTTGAAATTCGTGCCCCAAGGGATCCGTAGACATTCCCTCGTATAGCTAGAAGAGCAGGGATTAAGACCAATAGCCCAGGAATTGCCTGCAGCTCTGTCTTCATACCTCCAAGAATCAAACCTGCAATGATACCACCAAAGCTACTTAGAACGAGAGCTGGAAGACCCTCAAAATAGGCTTGGCGGGTAAGTCTCCGGAGGTTCGTTTTGATCATCCCCTTCTAACATATTGTCCAAGAAGAGTTGGGATTGTTAAAACGACACCGTATTGCGAATTTGAACAGGGGGGCGGAAATTACTTGAATAAATCTAGATTAGCCATCCCACCGCTTTTCTGCATTCGTTTCATAAGGCGTTTTAAATCACCCTGGCCGAGCCCTTGCATTTGTTTGATTCCTTTTTCCATGTTTCGATGTTGGGAGAGTAACTCCCTAACTTCATCTTCACGTACACCAGACCCTCGAGAAATGCGTTCTATTCTACTAGCCCCTATAGTGCGGGGGTTTTTTAATTCAGAAGGAGTCATGGAATTCATGATAATATCATAAATTACCAATTTATCTTTGGTTAAATCTACTGTTTCGGTGGGAATTTTATTCAAAGGGCCCTTTCCAAAACTAGGCATTAAATCAAGAATTTGATCTAGTGGGCCCATTTTATTCATGGCGCGCATTTGCCGGCGCATATCTAGAAGTGTAAATGGGCCTTTCAATAAAGACATGGGATCCCACTCATCGTCCTCGTCCGCAAATTCTTGCATAGCGCGCTCTAGCCTCTCTGTGAGTTGTTTAAGGTCACCCATGCCAAGTAATCGAGAAATGAATCCATTTGGTTCGAATCGTTCGATGTCTTGAACGGTCTCGCCGGCACCTATGAAAGCTATAGAAGTGTTGGTTTCATGAACTGCAGTGAGTGCACCTCCTCCTTTTGCAGTGCCATCAAACTTGGTTATGATGACTCCGTCTATGCCTATTGCTTCATGGAATAGTTTTGCTTGATCTTTTGCGCCTTGACCAAGAGCAGCATCGATTATTAGGAGGGACTTATCGGGTTTTACTATAGCTTCTATTTGTTTGAGCTCAGTGATGAGATCGTTCTCGAGGGCATGTCTCCCAGCTGTGTCGATAATTTGAATATCAGTGTCTTGGATCGCTTTCATTCCAGATTGAAGTATTTCGAATGGGTCTCCAGAATCAGGATCGCCATAGAATAATACTTCGGCTTTTTCGGCCATTTGTTTTGTCTGGGCATAGGCCCCTGGGCGGAAGGTATCTGTTTGAATTATTGAAGAAGAAAGTCCTTTTGTGGAGAACCATCGGGCTAGTTTTGCTGCGGTTGTCGTTTTTCCAGACCCCTGCAATCCAACTAATAGGATTTTTTGAGAACGGAGAGGGATATCAGAGCTATCTCCGATAAGGTTAACAAGCTCTTCGTATACTATTTTGAGAACGTGATCACTTGCAGAGGCCCCAGGGGGCGGATCTTGGTTACTAGCCCGTTCCCGAATAGAGTCGGAGAGAGACATGACTAGTTCGACATCAACATCAGCTCCTAGAAGTGCCCTTTGGATATCTTTGATAACTTCGTTTAATTCTTCTTGAGAAATACGCGATTTTCCTCGAAGTTTATCGAGAGATTCTCGCAATGAATTTCCAAGGTCTCCAAGTACCATCGATAATGGTAGATGTCAGAGCTTTAAATCATTATCAGTGTGAAAAGTATGGAAAAGGGATACCGGTTATTGTTTGTGTGTGAAAATCATGGGAGATCCACTAGGAGTTGTGGTGACACATAGGTTCATAGGCTCGTCTAGATTGAGACTCGTAAGGTCCTTTTTGCAAATTATAAGGTTATGGAA
>JAPYRM010000118.1 GCA_029941175.1 Halobacteriales archaeon | reverse complement strand
TGGATTTCAAGCAAATCCACCTGGATTTCCCAAAATCCATCTGGATCGCAAAATGGAACCGGATACATCATCCCTTCCATACCCGTCGGAAAACCCACTCCAAATTTAGTCTGACTCATAATAGTAATGATTTATCGCTACACGTATAACCTTCCTCACATAATTTATCCAACATGCCCCGTGACTTACGAGACTTCATAAACAATCTTTCCGAAAACGCTCCCTCTGAAATCGTTGAAATTGATAAAGAGGTGGACCCAACTTGGGAAGTTACTTCAGTAGCCCGAAAACTTCAAGCCGAAGATCAATACCCCTTACTATTTTTCAATAATGTTCTTGGAAGCTCTCATAGATTGGTCACCAACGTGCATGCAACCCGTACTAAACTTGCATATGGTCTCGAATCCCCCGATGTAGTGCCCCGAAATCTTTTACAACGATATATCGAACTAACTGGAAAACCTGCAAAACCCATCCTAGTAGATAATAAAGATGCACCCGTCAAACAGAATATTAAAACAGGAAAAGATGTCGACTTAACTGAACTACCTTTGGTTCAACATAATGAACTTGACAGTGGACTTTACATAGATGCGGGAATACTGTGGGTCTTCGATAAGGAAACACAAACATATAATGCTGGGATCTATCGACACCAACTACACGAACCAAATCTTTTAGGAGTTTACGCTGGTGCAGGTCAACATCTTGCACATTTAATGCGAAGCGCGGAGAGTGAAGACACCCCTCTAGAAGTTGCCATCACCGTCGGAACTCATCCTTACCTAACCATTGGGTCCACTACACGAATCGACCGAGAAGCAGACGAACTAGATGCAATAAGCGGATTGATAAACGAAGCTGTAGGGTCTCCCATGAGAACTGTTCAGTGTGAGACTGTCGATCTACAAGTCCCTGCAAATTCTGAATACATAATCGAAGGAAAAATTCTTCCAAATGTACTTCGAACCGAAGGCCCATTTGGTGAATACCCTTGGACTTATGGGCCTAGTAGAACAAATCGTGTCATTGAGGTAACTGCAATTTGCCACAGAAATGATCCCATTCATGAAACTATTTTTGCGGCACATCCTGATCACAACCTTTGCGGCGTCCTCGGTGTCGAAAGGCAACTATATGAACGTGTCAACCGCGTCTCTCGTGTTCATGAAGTACGAATGCCCATGCACGGATGTTGCAGATTTACCGGATTCATTTCTATCAATAAAGAAGTAGACGGCGAAGGAAAATATGCTGTTCTTGCAGGTCTCGCAGCCGACCATTTCTTGAAAAATGTAATCGTCGTCGATGAAGACATAGATATATTCAATGACAATGAAGTTCTATGGGCACTCTGGTCCCGTACTCATATGGACCGGGACGCAGTTATCATCCCACATTCTTTCGCAGATCCTCTTGTTCCTTCTACTTACACCGCCGATCAATTAGAAACACGAAGGACCAATTTCGACGAAGAAATAGTGAACCAAGCCTACCTCCCCAATCCCGATACTCTTGACACAAAATTTGGAGTCAACGCCACTAAACCTGTTACAACCCAATGGCCAAAACGTCCAGAACCGCCTGAGGTATGGAAAGATCTGGACCTTTCCGAATACATCGACGGGTGGACCAATTAGAAATCAAGCTTCCTAAAGCTTATTATCCTTACAAAAAGTACCACTATATAATATGCCCTCTGAGACTACGTATCATCGTCCCAACTCTCTTGATCAAGCATGTAACTTATTATCGGAAAATCCTGACGCCATTTTGCTATCTGGATGTCAATCATTAGGACTCCTCTCCAAAGAGGGTATAGTCTCTTTAGATACTATTATTGATCTAAATCGCATTTCAGAACTACGTGAAATTTCATATAAAGATGGATCCCTCCATATAGGAGCTCTCGCTACTCATAGAGACATTGAAACATCACAAACGGTTCAAACACACCTTCCCTTACTTTCTACAGCTGCAAAACAAATAGCAGATGTGCAAATCAGAAATGCAGGTACTATTGGTGGTGCATGTGCCTATGCCGACCCAACTGCAGACTATCCTCCCGTTTTAATGGCCACTAATGCTACAGTTCACTCTAGATCTGCAACCGAGTCCTTCGAATATTCTACGCGTGACAGTTTTTTTGTTGACTATTATGAAAGTGCAATTGGACCTGAAGAGATCCTCACCTCCCTCACCATACCTGTCTCCAAAGATGCTGGCTTTGGGTTTGAAAAATTGGCCTATCGTAAAAACGACCGCGCAATTGTAAACGTAGCTGTTATCTTGGAAACCAAAAAGGGAAAGTGCACTAGATCTGATATTTGTGTAGCTGGTGTCTGGGATATTCCCTTAATAGCCAATGAAGCAATGAACTCTTTACTTGGAACTCAGCTCACCGACGACGATTTATCTAGAGCTAGTGAGATGTCACAAGAAGAAATTCTTGTTTGTGACGATCCACTCATTTCGGTAGAATATAGATCTGCAATGGTTGGGGTTCTTACTAAAAAAGCTCTTAAAACAGCCCGGGAGGATCTATCGTGATTCTAAACTTCAAGGTAAATGATGCGACACACGAGACCAACATTGACCCCTCGATGCCTCTGGCAGATGTTTTACATGATGTATTGGGTTACAAAAGCGTCAAACAATCTTGTTCAACTGGAATTTGCGGTGCATGCACGATCAGAATCAACGGGGAGGCCCGAAAATCCTGTCTCCATATGGCCGGACAAGCAGCAGATTCTAACATTTCAACCGTAGAAGGTCTTTCTAAAAACGGGTCGATGTCCCCTCTCCAAGAGGCATTTATTGATAATTTTTCTTTTCAATGTGGGTTCTGTACACCCGGATTTCTCATGTCAGCTGCCGCTCTTTTAGATGAAAATTCTGCTCCCTCTGAAGAAGAAATTCGAGATTCATTGCATGGAAATATCTGTCGTTGTACGGGTTATCTATCCATTATAGACGGGGTTAAGGATGCTGCAAAAAGGATAACCGAAGGTGGCAATTGAATGGGTGGAAATACAACTGAAGTCCCTCTCCAAGTACATGGCATTGGCCAAAGTATCCTCCGAGAAGACGGACCCGTAAAAGTCACCGGAAAGGCAGAGTTCACATATG
>JAPYRM010000117.1 GCA_029941175.1 Halobacteriales archaeon | reverse complement strand
TTGCCGCAAGGCTCGCCGACAATGCATCCTCTGTAGATTTGCTAACTATTTCTTTAATGAAATTTTTCCTATTTATCGATATTAAAACAGGAGGTCCCAATTCACAAAAATTCTTCAATCTCCGAAACGTTTCTATGTCCACTTCTAGCGTTTTCCCTTCACTCCATCCTCCAAATGCCGGATCTATTATTGTTTTATCTGTTAAATTTCTATCTAATTCAGCATAGATGTCTTCTACATCTTCTAGTGCCCCTGGACGTTCCAAATCTCGTGGACCTGCCATTTTCACAACCGCTGCATTATATTTTATACAAACCTTTGGCATTTCCACGTCTGCAAACCCACAAATATCATTCACCATATCCCACCCGCCTCTCAATGCCATTTCCGCAACTCTTGCGTATCGAGTTTCAATTGAAAAAATAACTTCTTTCTGAACCCCATTTTTGATATCCATCGCCAATTCTAGCCTTTCCATTTCCTCCTGCTCTGTCAATGGTTCTACCTTACGATTCGCAGATGATAATCCCACGTCTATTATGTCTGCCCCTTTCTCAAACATGTCCTCAATCCTTTCTATTGCCTTTTCCGAGTCCACATATATGCTTGGCTCATAAGGGGATTCTGGACTCAAATTTAGTATTCCCATTATCCGTGGTGGGTGCGACCTTCCAATCGATAATCCCTTCACATCAACTGTTTGAAATCTACTATTTTGATCTTGTCCCATGGTGAACTTCACTATTTTTCTACTACTATATTCTTTTTTTCTATGTAGATTATTTTTCCTATATCCTTTTAGAGGCGCATTTCCAATTTAACACAATGGATCCTGACATATCTATCGTCCTTGTAGGTGCACAAACCCCTGGAAATATAGGTACTGCAGCGAGGGCAATGAAAAATTTTGGATTTTCAAAACTTCTTTTAGTTGATCCACCTACTCTTTCACGAGATGGCGACGCATATGGATTTGCTGGACAAGCACGTGAGGACATCCTTCCCAATCATAAAATCGTTTCTTTCGATCATGTCGTGGAGAATTACCATACTGTTGCTTTCACTGCAATCACAAACCAAAGTGGGGCAAAACATATGCGATTCCCCTTCCTTACCACCCGAGACATTTTGGACGAAGTTTCTCAATTATCTGGTCCTATTGCTTTAGTTTTCGGTCGAGAAAGAATTGGACTTACTAATGTAGAAATAGCCAAATTAGACCGAATATGTTCTATACCTGCATCTTCTCTTTATCCAACTCTCAATCTAGGCCAAGCCGTAACTGTAGTCTTATATGAACTTAGCCCACTGTCTCTCTTTGAATTCCAACATCCAAATCTCGAATTCGATCTAGCAACTCCTTTGGAATTAGAGGATTTCTATGCACATTTTTCTTCTTTACTCACGGCTTTAGATTATCCTTCTCAAAAACACAAAAAGACTTTGAGACTAATCCGTCGCGTTTTCGGGAGAACCCATCCCACTTCTCGTGAACTCACCACACTTCGTGGAGTATTTCGGAGGACAATTAGAAATGCAAGTTCTACTCAGTCTCTTTCTCAAAAGGAAGATTCTCTTTAATCACAATTTTTTTTCAATCTCTTCTTGTAGAATAGAACTCACCACGGATCCTTTTGTTTTCCCTTTTAGTTCCGCCATACATTCTCCCATAAGTGCAGAAAAAGACCCTTTCCCCTCTATTTTTATTTTCTCCTCATTATTTTTCACTATCCGTTCAATTATTTCCTGCACCCCTTCCTCTCCCACAACCATCCACCCCATCTCCTCCATCGCCCCCTTAACTGTGGGGAATTTATTTTCAGATATCAATTTCATCACGTCCGTTATCCCTTCTCTCATAAGCTCCTTCTCTGTTACAAGTTGAAATATTTCCTCAAAATCCCTATCTGATATATTTTCTACCGGAACTTTTTCTCGACGCAATTCTGTATATTTGTTTTCAAGAATATCTATGGCCAAGGTTGGTCCAACTCCCATTTCCACCGCCTTTTCGAAAAGTGGCATTCTCTCTGAATAAGCCATTTGCTTCGAAAGATCTTCTCCAACTCCCAATTCCTTGTTATATCTCTCAGCTTTTGTTTCTAGTGTTTCTACTGTTCTCACCCCTTCAGTTTCCACTTTCATTGGAAGTACATCTGTCTCTGGATACATTCTCGCTTCTCCTGGTAATGGTCGTAAATATCTTGAAGTACCGTCCTCTTTTACCCCTCTAGTCTCTTCTGGAACTTTCTCTAAGCATACCTTCGCCCTATCCAATACTGCAATAATCGCTTCATTTGCCACTTTTTTCCCTGCCGCAACAATGGCGAAAGCCGATTCATTTTTTATTCCCATTCTTCTTCTAATTTCGTCAATTTCTTCCTGTGTAATCCCATAGTCTGGTAGTTCATCAGTATGGAATATTCCTCCCGCTCCATATTTTTTTGCATAGTCTGATAGTTCCGTTCCAAGCCTCCTATTTGGGGCGATCACCTCTCCTAATATGCCTTGAAATCCTTCTAATGGAAGTGCCATTACAACTCCCTTCTGACTAATCTCCTTCTGAATCACTTCACTATTTGTCCCTCTGAACACATCGGTGATCTCTATGGGTATTTTTATTTCTACCTCTTTTGACTCCAATGCCCTCTGAATCTTGATAAGATTCTTTTGACGGTCAACTTCAATCTGTATTATTTTTTCAATATCATCTAGATTTTGAACGCCCTTTAATTCAACACGAGCACCCGAGTTTATTGAGATATTGATATCTTGTCTTATTGTTCCAATTCCTCGCTTTACTTTTCCTGTAGATCGAAGCAACATTCCAATTCTAGCAGCCACACTCCGCGCTTGACCAGGAGTCTTGATATCTGGCAATGTGCTAACCTCGACAAGAGGAATTCCAATTCTATCTAAGCTATAAATCACCTCTCCTTTTTGTTCTTCTATTTTTTTTGCACTTTCTTCTTCCAACATCAGCTCTCCCAAACGAACCACTCCCTCTTCAGTTTCAATTTGACCACCTCTTGCAATCAAAGCAGTCCGTTGAAATCCAGAAGTATTCGACCCGTCTATCACTAATTTTCTCATGACATGAATCTGATCTACTGGATTCATTCCCAGTAACATCGCAACCTCTAACGCTATCTCTAGTGC
>JAPYRM010000116.1 GCA_029941175.1 Halobacteriales archaeon | reverse complement strand
GAGAACATACAGTGGAATTGCTTCGAGAGTTAATAGGAATGGAAGAAAAAGAGATAGAGAAGTTAATGGAAGAAGGGGTAATAAGTGGATAATATGGCACGAGTGGATCTTAAAAATCAAAAAGATTTACCAGAAGAATACCAATATTTGATGGGAAAGGACGTACTAGGAGAACGAAATATATTTCGTACAATGGGGAACAATCCCCCCATTCTAAAATCATATATGTTGTATGGTTCCACCCTATGGAAGGAATGTGGATTATCAGCAAAGGATAGAGAATTAGTTATATTTGCAGTGGCACGGGAATTAAATTCAGAGTACGAGTGGCAGCAGCACTATGATATTGGGCAAAAAGCAGGAGTGAGTATTGAGGAAATGAGAATTATTGGAGAGAATAGACTGGAATTGCTAGATGGTAAAATTAGTGTGGTGTTGGAATATGCACAAGCATTCGTGAGAGGGAAAGTGACAAATGAGGTTCATCAAAGATTGAGAGAAAAATATAATGATAAAGAGATAGTTGGAATTGCCATGCTAGCGAGTCATTATTTGGCCACGGCTCAAATGCTATTTGCACTAGAGGTCCCCTTAGAAGGTGAATTTGTAGGGTGGAACCCAGAATAAGGTTTGATTTACTCACCCCATTCCGGGCCAGGCAACAATCCTACAAGGACTGGACTCCACATCTATCATGCGCCACGGGAAACATCCAAGTAAAACGCGCTGATTTAATAATTGTTCAATATCCCCGCCAAGGTTTTCAGCATGAATCATACCAGAGGGGAATAGTTTGTTGTGCATAATGTGATAGGTTTCCTCAGGGAACAAGGCATCTAAATCGCCTAATTTCTTTTCTGCCAATCGTGCTATATCTGGACGATGTTTTCGGATTGCCCCGTTCATCGGATGGTCCATACTACCATTGTCAATTGCTAACCACTTGAATTCCATTTCGAGACACCAATTTGCAAACTCTAGATCGGGACCGGGGTGTTTGAGAAAGTATCGTTCTTCATCTCCATCGGGTTGGTTGTATGCAAACCGATGATAACCAGTGTGGATAACTAATGCATCTCCTTTTTTGATCTCCACATCTTGTGCTAGGAGATCTTCTTTGGTGTATACAGAAAAGTCCTCAACTCGATTTGAAATATCAACAATTACTCCTTTGGTTACCAACTTATCTAGGGGCTCGTCTCCTATTGCAATTCCATTGGTTACAAAGTGTCTTTGCCCATCAAGATGGGTTCCACAGTGATTGGGTATTTCCAACATCTGCGCATTGACTTTATCATCTTTGAGTCTTTTGATATAGTACGTTTTGGCATTAGGGTATCCAGGCCAAGAAGGACAGTTATCGTCCCAAGGTTGAGTGAGATCATAAATCTGCATAGTGATAGTGGATAAGTGATAAAGAACAAAGATAAACTCTGTGGAACGGCATAGGTGATTTTTTATAAGTGGGAAAAGTAAAAAGCACGAGGGGATGTGGCCTAGCCCGGAAAGGCGGCTGACTCCAGAGGAATACAATACCCGGTGACGAAAACCAGTGGACATTCTGAGTAGAAAATTGATCGTTTTCTATGATGACGAACCTCTGGAGAACTGAGGTAGTACCGGAGATATCAGCCGATCGGGGGTTCAAATCCCTCCGTCCCCATAGCCGATGAAGAGTGTTTAATTTTCAGAAGAGATTATTGCGCTAGAAACTGCGGATATAATTTTTTCATATCCAGTGCATCTGCAGACATTTCCCTTAATTGCAGATTTAATTTCATCACGTAGAGGGGGATTAGAAGGAGAGGAGGAAAGATAATCTACAGTTGCCATGATAAATCCGGGTGTGCAATAGCCACATTGCAGAGCAAAATTATCTTTGAATGCTTGTTGTACATAATGAAGCTCTCCGTTGGTAGATAGCCCCTCAATGGTGGCGATAGAACGTCCATTGGCTTTGGGAGCCATAAGCAAGCAAGATTTGACCACACGGTCGTCAAGAAGAACAGAACAAACTCCGCAACGACCGGAATGGCAACCAACTTTTACACCTGTTAAATCGAATTGAGATCTAAGAATATCTCGAAGAGGTTGGTGTGGTGAAACTTCTGCTGAAACGGATTTTCCATTTAATTCAAAATTGATTCTCATAGCGAACCTCCTGCACGATTGATAGCTTTAATCAAAGCTCGCTTGGATAAAACACCTGCAAGATGCGACTTGTATTCTGCAGAGCCAGATAGGTCATCGAGGGGGTCGATATCCTGAGAGACTAGTTCGGAAGATTTGGATATAGAGTCCATAGAGATAACAGAACCAATTAAAGATTTTTCTATACAAGGTGATCGAATCGCCGTGTCTCCGACAGCTGCTAAAGCTATTTTAACATCAGAAATAATGCTAAGAGTGTCATCTAGAACGACTTGTGCAGCTACACCGACAGTTGGCCAACCGCCTTCTACGTTTGATGCTTTTTCATAGGCGCCCCCATGAGGACCGGTGAGATTGTTGAAAGTAACGGAATGGATAAGTTCGTCTTTTGACAAATCCGCCGTCATATACTCTTGATGAAAATTGGAGAGGGAGACTATACGGGTCTTATCAAGAGACTTTAAAACTACGTTTGCATCTAGACAAAGAAGAGGTGGGACTATATCCAGGGAAGGGTCTGCATGTCCAAGTGCGCCTCCGACTGTTCCTAAATTTCTAATTTGAGGATCGGCTATAACATGGAGAGAATCGGTTAATACAGAATATGGTTGGATCTCTGGAGAGCTTTCAAGTGAAGAATATGTGGCTGCAGCTCCAACATGTACCACCCCACCTATGGTGGCTATCTCTGATAACTCAGGAATACAGCTAATATCTACAAATGTTTCGGGGGATAAGAAGCCCTGGCGTAAGAGCAACATGATTGATTGACCGCCAGCAATTATTTTTGCAGACCCCTCATGTTCAGCTAATAGAGTTAGTGCAGAAACCAGATCAAGGGGTAGGTGATATGACTGAGGAGGAGAAGAACTCATGTGAAATCTCCTCTATTTTTTAAGAGCGCCATTGCGATGTGTTCTGATTCAACGGGTGCTTTACTGAACCGAATTCCTGTTGCATCTCGAATGGCGTTGATGATAGCGGGAGCGATGGGAGGCATCGCAGGTGTTC
>JAPYRM010000115.1 GCA_029941175.1 Halobacteriales archaeon | reverse complement strand
GTTCTATTTTCTACCTCCTTTGGACCAATTTCTATTCTTATTGGGACTCCTTTTAGTTCCCATTCATTGAATTTGAACCCCGGATTTTTTTCATCTCTATCATCCAAACGAACTCTGAACTCTGATAGTGCTTCTTTAATTTCTCTAGAGTATCTCATAACTTCTTCTCTTTTATCACCTCTCCAGATAGGTACAATAACTATCTGTTCTGGTGCAATTGTAGGTGGAAGTACCAATCCCTGGTCGTCGGAATGTGTCATTATAAGGGCGCCTATTGCTCTCCAGGAAAGGCCCCAAGATGTTGTATGTGCAACCTGAATTTCTTCATTTTCATCTACATATTCTATCTCAAAAGCTTCTGAAAACGTTGTTCCTAAATAGTGACTTGTTCCTCCCTGAACTGATCTCCCATCTGGCATTAAAGCCTCTACTGTGCTGGTCGCTTCTGCTCCTGGGAATTTATCATGTTCTGGTTTCCTTCCCTTCAATGTGGGGATGGCCAATACTTCTCGATATAATCTCTCATATTGATCTAAACGTTGCATAGTTTCTACCCAAGCATCTTTTTTATTCTTGTGCGCAGTATGTCCTTCTTGCCAAAGAAATTCCTTTGTTCTGAAAAACGGTTTAGTTTCTGTAGCTTCCCACCTTACTACTGAACACCACTGATTCAACCTTAAAGGAAGATCTCTATGACTCCTTATCCAACGTGCCATAAATGGTGCAATAATGGATTCAGAAGTGGGACGGACAGCAAGTCTTTCTCCTAACTCTTCCTCTCCCCCATGAGTGACCCATGCCACTTCCGGATCAAAACCAGCAATAATTTCCTTTTCACGTTCGAGATATTTCTCAGGAATCAACACCGGAAAATAAGCATTTTCAACCCCCGTTTCCTTGAACCATGAGTCTAAATGAAAACGGATTGATTCCCACAGGGCCATTCCCCTCGGGCGTAAAATAATAAAACCCCCTACTGGCGAATAATCAGCAACTTCTGCTTTCTTGACGACCTCTGCATACCATTCCCCTGGATTTTTATCTTTGGAATTAACAATACCAAGCTCTTGCTCGCCTCTCATAGGCATCCTTTCTACCTCATAAGAGTAACCCTTTCCGATTTTTCTGCTCTTCCCCGTTGAAAAAGTTTTTATAATTACCTGATGTAACTATACCAGCGGATTTTACCCGTCTTCTACGTTGGGTAATATTCTATCTTTGGTTTTCTAGGGTGCTACTTACCATAGTTCTCGAGATACCCAAGATTCCTATAAAAGATTTCATAATAATGAATGAAGTAGATAAAAAATTAGAATCCATCCATCAAAAAATTCTTGATATATTACCTGAAGGTCTCTCCATTTCTTCAGTGAATTACGAAGGACCAGAGCTAGTTGTATACACGCCAGATCCAAAAAAATTCGCCGAAAGCGGTGATATTGTTCGAACCCTCGCCACTGCTCTGCAGAAAAGAATTACAATCCGTCCCGATTTAGATTCCCTTCTCCCTCCTGAAAAAACAAAAGAAATTATTCACAAAATCATACCCGAAGAAGCCAATATAACTAGCCTTGATTTTCATGAAGATACCGGAGAAGTTCTGATTGAAGCAACTAGACCTGGAATGGTCATCGGTAGGCACGGATCTACTATGCGTGAAATAACACAACAAATTGGGTGGACTCCAGATGTAGTTCGGACCCCTCCTATCGATTCAGCCGTGGTCTCTAATGTTCGAAATTTTCTAAAACAACAGAGAAAAGAAAGAAGATCCATTCTCGAAAGAATAGGACGTCATATTCACAGACCAAAAAAATCCTCTGATAAGTGGGTTAGGTTGACAACTTTAGGATGCTGCCAAGAAGTCGGAAGAGCTAGTTTTTTACTTTCCACACCCGAAACACGAATTTTAATCGATTGTGGCGACAAGCCCGGATCTGAAGACGAATTCCCATACCTCCACGTAGCAGAAGCCCTTGGCGCCGGAGCAAACTCCATAGACGCAGTAGTTCTCACCCATGCGCACCTCGATCATTCCGCTTTCATACCCCTTCTCTTCCGTTATGGGTATGATGGCCCAGTTTATGCCACCGAACCCACTCGAGATCTCATGGGTCTCTTGACACTCGATTATCTAGATGTTGCTGCCCACGAAGGACGAACACCTCCTTATACTTCCGAAATGATCAGAGAAGCCATAAAACACACAATTCCAATTCCATATGGGAGTGTTACAGACATAGCACCTGATATAAAAGTAACCTTGCATAATGCTGGACACATCTTGGGATCTTCAATCGCCCATTTCCATATTGGGGATGGCCTATATAATATCTGCTTTTCAGGGGATATACATTACCGTGGGACTCGTTTATTCGATGGGGCAGTAACTGACTTTCCACGGGTGGAAACTCTGATACTTGAATCTACTTATGGCGGTAGGAATGACTATCAAACTGATCAAAAACAAGCCGAACAAAATCTTATTCAAATAGTCAAAACCACCACTGAAAAAAAAGGGAAAGTTATTATTCCTGCGTTCGCAGTGGGGCGATCCCAGGAAATCATGCTAGTATTGGAAGAGGCAATGCGAACAGGAGAACTCCCGGAACTCCCTGTTTATCTTGATGGAATGATTTGGGAAGCAACCGCCATACATGCGGCCTATCCCGAATATCTCCGAGACAGTCTCCGAAAACGAATTTTCTACGATGACGAAAATCCATTTCTTGCACCCCAATTTCACCACATAGAACGAGGAGATGAACAACGCCAGGAAATCTTGGAAGAAGGCCCTTGTATTATCATATCCACAAGCGGGATGATAACTGGGGGGCCCATTATGTCTTGGTTAGAGTACTTAGGAGATGATCCTGATAATACACTTATTTTTGTTGGATATCAAGCCCATGGGACACTCGGGCGCAGAATTCAATCTGGCTGGGAAGAAATTCCCATCTCTGGTTCTGGTGGACGTGCAAGAACACTCAAACTAAAATTTAACGTCGAAACAGTCGATGGATTTTCTGGACACGCGGACCGTCAAGGGCTTTTAGATTTTGTTAAATCAATGCACCCCCGGCCCGAAAAAATCCTATGTGTACATGGAGATGAACGATCAACCCGAGACTTATCCTCTGCACTCTATCGTCAATTTAATATACGGACACTCGCCCCAA
>JAPYRM010000114.1 GCA_029941175.1 Halobacteriales archaeon | reverse complement strand
AGACATAACCGCATCTTCCGATTCGCGCTCTACAATGCTCAATGCAGTATCAAACGTCGCGGACGAATTGTCCATTCCTCTCACAGTTGGGGGTGGCATTCGCACCCGAGAAGATGTTAAGAACACCCTTCGAGCTGGCGCAGATAAAGTTTCAATAAATACGGCTGCCCTCTCTAGACCTTCTTTAATAACCGAATCCTCTGAGGCATTCGGAAACCAATGTATAGTGATCTCGGTAGATGCAAGAAGAAGATTCGATGAACAAGGGGATCACTATACTAGAATCGGTGGGGAGTCTTGTTGGTTCGAATGCACAATTAAAGGAGGCCGTGAAGGGACTAATATCGACGTTTTGTCTTGGGTTCAAAATGCACAAAAACTTGGAGCAGGAGAGATATTTGTCAATTCGATCGATGCCGATGGGACTAAAGATGGATATGACATCCCTTTGACAAAATCCGTATGCGATTCTGTTTCTACCCCTGTCATCGCTTCATCAGGCTGTGGATCTCCTCAACATATGTATGATGTATTTGTCAACGCCGGAGCAAACGCAGCTCTGGCTGCCTCAATTTTCCACTTTGATGAATACACAATCAAAGAAACAAAAGAATACCTCCAATCCCGTGGAATTCCCATTCGACTATAATTTACTTATAATCTACTTTACTGCAGCTTGATATGCTTTTAAAAACTCACCATAAGTCTCTTCTATGCTTTTCGTTGCATCTCCAAGAGCTTCTAGTGGGTCCCTTCCATCAGTTTTCAGAGATAAAATAGGGTCTATCTGCCCACCCGATTGAATTGGATTTAAATCATATGTGGCGGCAGTTACGCCTTTTGTTTCTAGCAGCGCTCCCTTCAAAACATTCATGAACGTATGATTCTCCCCTTTAATCTCTATCATCAGCTCACTACTTTCTTTACTTAAAACCCGCAATTCCATAGCATGCTTAATAATGTAATGCGTTTGAAAGTTTCGTTCTACCAATAACAAGCCATTTTTATAGTTCATATGCTACATTTCTTAAATATGAACTCAAACAAAATGCGCGCCCTTGTATTCAATAAACATGGGGGGCCTGAAGTTTTGGAGCATACCGAGGTAGGTATTCCAACGCCATCCCCTACTGATATGCTGGTCAAAGTCCACGCATGTGCCCTAAACCACCTTGACATTTTTGTAAGAGAAGGAATACCCGGATCTCATCTATCGTTCCCCCACATCTCTGGAGGTGATATCTCTGGGGTTGTAGTCGGTGTCGGAACTCACGTAACAGAAGTACAGAAAGGAGACCGCGTGTTAGTAGATCCCCGAATAACCTGTGGGAAGTGCAGCTATTGTCTTATTGGCGAGTCCAACCGTTGCAAGGGAAAGGAACATGGAAACCTAGGCGAGGAATATTGGGGCGGTCTAGCCGAGTACGTCATAGCGCCTGCTAAAAATGCAATAAAAATGCCCGATCATGCTAGCTTCGAAGAAGCCGCAGCTTTGCCAATTGCATATGCAACTGCATGGAGGATGCTTATCACCCGTGCAAAACTCCAACCAGGGGAATCTGTTCTAGTTCTTGGGGCTTCCGGCGGACTTGGTACTGCAGGAGTTCAAATTGCGAATCTCATGGGTGCCGAAGTGTATGCAGCAACTAGCACTGAGGAAAAAATGCAACTAGCGCTTGAACGGGGGGCACACCAC
The DNA here is from genome assembly GCA_029941175.1 of Halobacteriales archaeon. Classification (GTDB taxonomy): domain Archaea; phylum Halobacteriota; class Halobacteria; order Halobacteriales; family Hikarchaeaceae; genus Hikarchaeum. The sequence continues at coordinate 1,594 of JAPYRM010000114.1, read as the reverse complement.
GTGATCAATTATGCAGAAGAGGACTTTTCACGCTCAATATGGGATTTAACAAATAAACATGGAGTGGACGTTGTATTTGAACATGTGGGGAAAGAAACTTGGGCCGGCAGCATTCGTTCCTTGGCAAATGGGGGCAGAATGGTCACTTGCGGCGCAACTACTGGATACGATGCTATGACTGATATTCGATACTTATTCAGTAGAGAAATATCTATTCTTGGCAGTCGTGGCTGGCAAAGGCAAGATCTACAACAGCTATCTTCTGTCGTTTGGCGCGGGGAATTGACCCCCATTATCGACCGGGTACTTCCTCTTGAAAATGCTATTGATGGCCTTTTAGCAATGAAAAACAGGGACTTAACGGGCAAGGTGATAATAACGCCCTAATGCTGTCTGACACTACTAATTTGGGGGAAATTTTCCACTCTTCTCTTCTAAAATATCCCAACAAAATAGCTCTTATAGATGGTGAGACTGGGATTAAAATATCTTTCCAAGATCTTGAAAATAATATTGCAAAAATAAGATCCATTCTTGATTCTATGGGCATTTCTAAAGGGGACCGAATTGCATTATTTTTCCCAAACCAACTAGAGTTCCTCTATACTCTTTTTGGTTCAATGAGGGTGGGGGCAGTACCTGTTCTAATAAACATCGAATTGCCACTGGAAACCTGTTCTTATATAGTACAAGATTCTGGGGCATCCCTCATCATATCTAGCTCCAAAAGCGATACTTTACAAAAGGCCATCCATTCCGCACGATCTTCTAAAATATCCCGCATCATTGTATCTGGTGAAAAAAAAGACCACTTTCTCACAGATTCATCTGACCTCTCGTTTCATGATCTTGCCCATCTAATGAATAATACTTCTCCCAAAAGTGGGTCCATTCAAGTCTCACCAACCGATGCTGCATTCCAACCTTACACTAGTGGATCGACTGGCAACCCAAAAGGTGTTGTATTGACCCACAGCGGATCTATTTGGAATGCCAGTACCATTTGTAAATTCCATAGATTGCAAGAGTCGGATCGTGCAATTGTTGCTGCTCCTATGTATCACAGCAATGCATTGAATGGGGCAATACAACCCATGCTTCTTGTTGGGGGCTCCACCGTCATTCTTCGTAGCTTCGATTCACAAAAAATGATCAAATCTATAGGTCGATTTAAAGTAACTTATCTTCGGGGTGTACCTGCTATGTTCAAACTCTTAGTCGACGATGCCGATTCTTTATCAAAACACGATGTTTCTAGCATTGAATGGGCTGTATCTGGGAGTTCTAGCTTACCAGAATCTCTAATAACCTCTTTTGAAAGAATTTTCAATGCTTCTATGGGGATGGCATATGGTCTTACTGAAGGTGGACCTATTGTCACTTTATCCCCCCGAGATGGGGTTAGAAAAATAGGAAGTTCTGGTGTTCCTCTCCCCGGTGTGGTGACTCATATCATTGATCCTGCCACCAACGAAAAACTTCCCCCTGGGGCAATAGGAGAATTAATTATTTCTAGTCCTGGGCTGGGGACTTATCACAATCTTCCTGATATAGAAGAAGTAGCTTTTGAAATGATGGGCGCTTCTCGGTTTTT
>JAPYRM010000113.1 GCA_029941175.1 Halobacteriales archaeon | reverse complement strand
GACTTGTTCATGAGGCATACCTAGCAAATCTGCAATTTCGTCTCTGGATCTACTAGGAGCGCCGAGGGTTTCTGTGAAAACAACGGTGTCACCGTCCCATTCAGCGATGGTACAGTGAGTATCTAGATTACAGGGGTTTACTCGTGGGGAGACATATTCATGTTCAAAAATAAAATCAGCCTCAAGGAATCCTTTTTCAACATTTCCGATATGAACATAATGATAATCATCTATATTTTGTACATACTCACTGTTCTCAACTACGAATTCATGCCGACCGTGTTGACCAAAATTAGGATTGTTGACGTCGTGAACCTTGGGCGATCCAGATTGAATTGCTTTTTTTGGATCGTGGATGGAAGGGAGAGGCTCAAAAGTGGGGATGATGGATTCTGCAGCTTTTATAGCCAATTCATGAGTGGTTGCAGCCACTGCTGCAATGACATCACCATAATACCGGACACGGTTATCAAATTGACCCATTATCTGATCTCGAGTTATTATGGCCTTTACGCCTTCGATTGATTCTGCAGCGGACGTGTCTATAGACCGGATAATGGCATGGACGTGTCTCGAGCGAACCACTGCAGCGTGAAGAACACCATCGGGTTGAATGTCAGATCCATATTTTGCTTTTCCAGTTATTTTATCATCCATATCTACTTTAACCACGTTGTGACCAACTGACTCGAGGGAAGATCTCTTTTCTTTGTTAAGGGCAATAGATGATGCAAATTTTGTAGACATTATTCTTTAACAAACCCGAAGAAGATGGCTTAGGGTATTATTTTTAAGCTAAGGTTCAAGAAACATTAAACTCGTTGGTTGAAGGCTATTACTTCAATTTCTATCTTCGCACCGGGTGCTATTTCGCTGATGCCAATAGCACTTCGTGCGGGATAGGGAGGAGAAAAGATTTCTCGGTATGCAGTATCAAAAGAAGATTTGTCTTTTAAGTCTGTGAAAAAAACAGTATTTCGAACTACATCATCAAGGGTACAGCCTGCAGCGTGAAGAACATTTGAAACATTTTTAAAAATTTGTATAGTTTGCTCACCAACATCTTCGCTTACTATTTCTCGGGTTTTAGGATCCCTGCCTGTCTGACCTGAAATGAAAATAAAATTTCCGGCCCGTATGGCTTGGGAGATGGGAGCAGAAGGAGTCACGCCTTTCTGCGTTCTGATTTCTTCGATCATATGGCATAAGAGGGAAACTGAAAATAAAGGTCCTCCTATATAGATCTAAACGAAAAACAGATTGGAGATTAGTTAGATGCGTCGAACGTGAGCCTAGATTGGACTGAGACAACGAATAGTAGGAATACCATGATGATCAAAGACCCTGCCGCAATCATTGGTAATGCACTAGGTGCGTTGTTGTATAGGAACAGTAACACAGTCATTAAAACAGAATTCCCTGCCGTGATAAGAAGTACGACTGCACTAACTTCTTTTACAGCATCGATGAACACAAATAAAAATGCGTTCAAAATACCACCTTTGAGTAAAGGAGTTATTATGCCGCGGAAGGTAGTAAACCAAGATGCCCCACTAACTCTAGATGCTTCTTCTAGTTCGTCAGATATGGTTATCAATGCAGAGGATATCATCCGCGTCCCATGGGGGATTTTAAGCAAAATAAGAGAAAGGATCATTGGCCACAAGGTACCGTATAGGTGTTTGAATGGACCAATTAGAATGAGCCAGAAAATAGCTACACCATAAACAATTGGAGGCAACCCAAGAGGAATTGTAGCTATGTAATCTGCAGCTCGATTGATCTTACGACCTCGGATAACGATGTTGGATTTAATTGCGGTGTAAGATATGAAAATACCAAGAATAACGACACCAAGTCCATCTGCAAAGGAAATTAGAAATGTGTTCCAAGTGGCTTCAGGGATACCAGCCATACCAACGAACTGGGTGAAATTTCTAGTTGTCAACATAGAAGGTTCGAACAACTCTGCAAGGTTTGGTGCGAACGCTAGAGCAAGTACACCGATCAAAGGTAGAATGAAAGCTGTAAATGCAAAGAAGAAACAGATCCCAGTCCCAACAAGTTTGAACCTTCCAAGGTCATGTTTTGTGTGACGTTCGGATTTTCCGGTGACAGTTTGGAATCTGAAATTGTCCTTCGTTAGTCGGTGATATAGCCAAATCATAAAGATAGCAATTCCCGCATACACAATGGAGTATATCGTTGCTAGATCATATCTGGGGAAAATGTTGAAGAACACTGTTTTGAAGATAATGGTGGCGAATGTATCTATTCCACCTTTTGAAGATCCGAATATGAAAGGATATTCAAAGTTACCAAAAGAGTAGATAGAAGAAAGTAAGAAAACTGACATCATACCGGGGACTAATAGAGGCAATGTGATTGTTAGAAATGTCGATAAGATACTAGACCCAGTTGATCTTGCTGCCTCTTCCAAGCTAGAAGATACGGATTGGATAGCAGGTTCCATTAAAAGGTAAGAGAGAGATAGAGAAGAGATACCCATAACGAATACACAACCTTCCAGAGTATAGAGATCGAAAAGGACTATCCCAAAAAGTTCCTTCCCAGCTTTGTTAAATATACCAATTGAAGGGCTTAGAATTGCCACCCATCCAATAGATTTGACCAGTGCCGGCATGGTGAGGGGAATAATCGCCAAAATGCGGAGAAGCTTTTTCCCGGGGGCGTTTGTTCGGACAAGAATCCACGCATATATAGTCCCAATGAAGGTTCCCATTGCCCCAGCACCTATACCAATAACTAGGGTATTGTAAAATATAGTGACTCCCGCAAGTCCCCACAAAATGTCTACGATCTTTTTAAAGGTAATTGCTTCATCTCTAGTAGGAGCGAAATAAGTACTTCCAAAAAACATCATAACAACAAGTGAAGTGAACAGTAAGAAAATCAGAAGTGTTACGATCGCAGGAAGCCATTCCATGTTGAATCGTGACAACAAATTTTTCAATTTATCTGATTTAATTAGGTTTGCAAGAGATTTGCTAATTGCTGACATCTGATAACATTGATCGGTCTGCTCCATTAAACGTTGCGAATATCAACTGTAGTCGAAATGAAGGGATATAAGTCAAGATTTAAGACAAATAATGCCTTTATAATAGCATGAGATCTGTAAGATTTAGAGATGATGGGGGCCATATTAGAGAAGGTATTTGGAAAAGTGGAACAATCGAATTTTGTGGTAAAGTGTATGACTCGAGAGATGTGGAAATAGTTCCACCGTCGAATCCTAGTAAGATAATAGCCACAGGTTTTAACTATGAGGGTTTGAT
>JAPYRM010000112.1 GCA_029941175.1 Halobacteriales archaeon | reverse complement strand
GTACCCGATTAATCGCTACACCATGGAAGTGAAACGCCAGCTCGACGTGTTGGATCGCCACCTGGCGGAGAACACTTATCTGGCCGGTGATGAATATTCCATCGCTGATGTGGCCACCTGGCCCTGGTACGGACAGTTGGTATTGGGACGTTTGTACGACGCCGCTGAATTCCTGGATGTGACGTCCTACAAGAATGTGACCCGTTGGGCCAACGAAATTGACGCTCGCCCGGCGGTGAGCCGTGGCCGTATGGTGAACCGGACTTTTGGCAAGCCCGAAACCCAGCTCCGAGAGCGTCATGACGCCAGCGATTTCGATACGCGCACCCAGGATAAGCTTGAGGCGTCCTGATCACGGAGGGCATGAGCAGGGATGAGTGCACTCTTTCATAACGGAAGGTACAGGCTGGATACTGTTCCCCGTGAGATGAGAATGTCTCACTGGGTCCATGCTCCGGTGCTCATTGATACGGAGACGTCCGAGGTCCTGCTGGATCTCGGCGACAGTCCTTGGGACTTACGAGGGGCGAAGGAGGAAGGGCGGGCTATCCTGCTGACACTGGCGCATTATCCGGATGGTAATAAAGAATACGAGCTGCTTTTGTATCCAGATGCCGGAACGATGGCCGTTGGTGGTTGTGAGTATCCGTTGGCCAGAGCCGCGGAGATCTTGAAAACCGCGCTGCCATAAAGTCCATTGCAAAGAGCATGGCGGGCATGGAACAACGAAAGAGATTGCTCCAGCGAATCGCAACGGCCATTGCAAATAAGGTCAACAGCACAACTTTGCGTGTGGCCATTGACGGTGTGGACGGCGCGGGCAAGAGCACCTTTGCGGATGAGTTGTGGGTGATGCTGTGCGGAGAGGGGATCAGGATAATCCGCGCATCCCTGGATGGCTTCCATAACCCTAAGATCATTCGCTATCGTAAAGGACGTTATTCCCCGGAAGGCTTTTATCACGATTCCTATGATTACGAGGCACTAAAGCGGCTTCTTCTGGATCCCTTGGCGCCTGCCGGAAGCGGAGTTTACACCACTGCTGTATTCAATCATGTCATGGATAGACCGGTGGTTGTTTCCCCGCGAGAGGCGAACCGGGGGGATGTGCTTCTCTTTGATGGTATTTTCCTGCAGCGGCCGGAGCTGCGCGGGTATTGGGACCTATCCCTCTATCTGGATATCCGCAGTGATACTTCCGTATCCCGTTTACAGCAGCGGGATAGCGGCCCCTGTTCCCCGGCTCACCCCCTGAACCGCCGCTATACGGATGGGCAGGCTTTTTACAGGCAGCGATGTCATCCCATGGAAAAGGCGCATATTATCGTGGACAACAACGAGGTGGACAGGCCGTTTATCGTCAAATGGGATGATCGTTCACTGGATTGAAAGGGGCATGTGTGACCCTGGCAAGGTAAAAAATCCAATCCCCACGTCGCTTGGCGTGGTCAGTCGCTCCCCAGGAGGGAACGGATATGTCTCTTTCAGTGAATACGCTGGGTGAAATACGGGCCCTGGTGCGCGGTGGGTTCGATGAGCGTGATGACATCATCGGAATCCTGTGTGAGGAGATGTATGAACCGGGAGAACTGGACGAGCAGGCGGTGGAGCAGGCCGTGGACGCTGCTTTCAGTGAATTGGAGCATGAAAAACGCCAATGGCCGACGGTAACGGATTGCGACCGTTTGGAGCAGGCGTTCCTGGCGCTCAATAAGCGGGGTGTGATTGCCTTGCACAATGCCGGGTACACGCAGGATGACGGCTATGCCGACGTTCAGGAAGTGTTCGCCGAACACTCTGAGCAGGACAGCGTTAGCGGCTATTGCTTTTATCATGGTCAGGATCTGGAATGCGTGGTGTCCGGCGGCGGTCTATATCTGGCCTTTGGCCCCATGGATCCGCTGCATGAAGAAACGGAGGGGCCGGTGGTGGGTGCCCTGATTGTGGAAGAGCTCACCAAAGCCGGCCTGAATGTGCAATGGGATGGTACCTTCGCTCACCGCATCTTCATTCCCGACATGGACTGGAAATGGCGATAAGGCGTGGCGTACTTCCAGACACGGCTGAGAATGATCGCTGAGATAATAAAAGGTAAATCGATGATAAGAGCCGTCCTGATCTGCTTATCCGTGCTGTCACTACCCGGTTTGGCGGTGGGTGAAACTTCCCCGTACCTTGGGCAAGAGCACCGAAAGATAAAGTCTCTCTCACAAGAGGAGATCGACGGGCTATTGGCGGGAAAGGGGATGGGTTACGCCAAGGCGGCGGAACTTAACGGCATACCCGGTCCGGCCCATGTGCTCGAGCTGGCGGTGGAGCTGCGACTGTCCAGGCAGCAAAAGGAAAAAACGGAGCGGCTTTTCGAAGAGATGCTGGCATCAGCAAAGAGCCTGGGGCGGCGTTTGGTCGATGCGGAGCAGGCGCTGGATGATCTGTTCGCCAGGGCGGAGGCCACGCCGGATACTCTAACCCGCCATCTTGACAGCATCGCCCGGATCGAGGCTCGGCTGCGCCAAGTTCATCTGCAAGCGCACCTGGCGCAACTTGAAATGCTGGGGCCTAAGCAGTTGGCGCTTTACAGGGAATTTCGCGGCTATGCATCGGAACACACGGGGCACCCCATGAACCACTGACTGTGCATCGCCGCCTCCGGTATTGGCGCGTTAATGCCATTTGCTTTCGATGGGGGTGCCCCGTCCCACGGTCTTGGTCACCGGGGTTTTGGCGGCGATCTCCAGTAGCCGCTGCCGTTGCTCGTCGGTCAGCTCTCTGCTGCAGGACAGGGTCCGGTCGATAAACTCGTTGCCGTCTTCGTCGCGACGGAAGTGCAGATGCACGCTGATTTCTCCCAGATCCCAGCCCTTGCGGTCGGCGTACATGCGCAGGGTAATGGAGGTACAGGCACCCAGGCCGGAGAGCAGCAGTTCGTAGGGATTGGGGCCGCTGTCCTCTCCACCCAGATCGGCGCCCTCATCGGCCTGAAGGCGATGGTGGCGGGCGTGGATATGCTGCTGGTAGTGGGTGTCGCTGTATACCGATACCTTGGCCATTGCGGTCTCCTTGGCGAGGGGCGAACAGAGTTCATACTGTGCCACACCCATGCCGGTATCGGGAATGCCCCTCGCCGTTGGAATCCTGTCTCCGTCGGGAGGGGCGGTCTGAATCAGACTGCGTGGGAGGCCAGATCATTATCGATTTGCCGTGCCTTGATGGCCGCGGGGCGCTCCATCAGATTGGCGCAGTAGCGTTCGAATACCGGCCGCTTTTCAATGGCGCCGACAGCCATCTCGTAACCCAGGTAAGCGCCAGCGAGCAGGT
>JAPYRM010000111.1 GCA_029941175.1 Halobacteriales archaeon | reverse complement strand
ATGGTGTCGAGAGTCATTGTAACTAAAGGAGGTCTTCAAGTGCTTTAATACACTTGTTAGATAGAGAGGTCATATCAAAAATTCTGAATCTAATAATCGGATTATAATTTGAGAACTTGGGTCGGCATGGGGAAGGTCAAGAGTTAATAACTCTTCTCGGGTAGTGAAAATTGGTTGTGTTAGTTTTAAAGTTTCGCCGGATCGTGAAAGACAATATATTTTGAGGAATTTTTTTGAATTTCTTGGGCGGACTTCTTCGTTTCGGATAGCGGTTGCCAGTTGTCGTGAAAGCCACTCTTTTTTATGTATACTAGGTTCGAGGACCAACGCTTCTTTTACATAGCGTGATAAATACCAACTCAAATCATTAAGCAAAGATACGGCAGCACCGAGACTGATGGTAGTGAGGTCTATAGAATTTTCAAATGGACTAATAATAGAATAAGGAGAAAGTGCATTTCGGGAAACTTCGTGTTCCATTAGAGTGTCGAATAGATCTACATGTTCTGTGCCAATTAAACGTACTTCCGTCACTATGGAGAGGTATAGTCACGCTACTTTTTAAGTAGATCATTTTGGAAAAGGGGCGTTGAAGGGGGCCTAGAAGGTGTGTAACTCACCAGAAACGACTCTATCAGTAATGGTATGGATAGTAGCTAGATTATAATCGACTATATCAAAAATTTGAGACTTTTCTACTTCGGTTAGAGGATTGCCATCATTAGTTACTACTTTTATATCTGCGATGTGGGGTTGATCGATGGGGGCGCTTATCTGAGATAATACACGAATGGATACGTCCTTGATTCGAGTGGGGGGAAATGAATTTACAATTTTATTTGCGACATCGTTGGAGAGTAAATTATATATTTTTCCAACATGGTTCACAGGATTTTTTCCAGAAGTGGCTTCCATAGACATTGATCTATTGGGAGTTATAAGTCCATTTGCTCGATTTCCACGACCTACGGAACCATCATCCCCATGTTCTGCACTAGTTCCTGTGACTGTTAAATAAATGTTATTTATATTAGAAGGGTCGTCGTAAACATCGGCACTGTTTACAAAAATGGTTAGGTCTTTTTCAGTGTATTTTCGTGTTAATTCATAGACACTTTCGTGGATCTGATGAAGTATATCTTGGTAGTGGTCCATATCATTAACATAACGATCTACCAGTGCTGCTGCTATGGTCAATTGGATTTTATCATGTTCTCGCAGTCCCATCACCTTAATGTCAGGTCCAATTGCAGGTTGGGACATGTGGAAATTAGTATTGAGTTCTCGTTCAACGTTTAGTACAATAGTTTCAGTTTCAGAGAAAGGTGCGTGTCCAACGCCGAAACTTGTATCATTGGATAAAGGAACGTTTCCAAGAGACCCAAAAACATTTTGTAGAGCTCCACTTCCTTCTCCAAATTTAACACTGAGTTTAACCCCAGTTTCAAGGTTTAATTCGGGGACGGCATCTCGTAAATAATCTTTTGTGGCTTTTGTGGCTATATCAATGACAGGAATAGAAACGCCTTGATAAGTGGTGGTGGCGCGACCAACTACGATGATTTCGATGGGTTTGAGGATTTCCCCTCCTCCAAACTTTTTAATCGAATTTCCCGCCACAAGTTGTGCTTCGTCTGTATTGTGGTGAAGTATTTTTCCAAACGAGTCTAGGTAACATTGACAAAGGTTCCGGGAAACCGCTTCGGCGATTCCATCACAAATTGAATCAGGATGTCCGAGGCCTTTTCGCTCTACGATTTCTATAGATTCATCCACGGTGGGGGAATGGGTCAAAGAGCTAATCTGTATGTTCCGATTTGTCATATAATCCAAAGATAGAGCTTACATGGCTTATGTATCTTCTGGAACTGACAAATATTGGAAATAAGAGCTAAAATAGGCAGATAAAATAAAGAATCTTGCTCTCTTTCAAATCAATTTATTTATGTGTGGAACAGCTCTCGGATATTCTATGGACATTGGAGATGGAGATATAGTAGAGATTGAATTTACTGCTAGAACGAAACAAAGTGGAATATTAATCGATACAACAAAAGAAAAGATTGCAGAAGAAGAAGAAGTCGACACAAAAGAACAAAAGTGGGGACCTAGGAAGATAGTAGTTGGAGAAAATCATACATTTAAAGCGGTGGAAAATTCTATACGCGAAAAGAAAGTGGGAGATGGAGAAACTATACACATTCCTGCCGTAGACGCTTTTGGAGAATATGACTCTGAATTGGTAAAAACGGTTAGCATTGACAAAATTCCCAAAGATGATCAATACCCAGGAGCTAGAACGACAATTGAGAATCATCAAGTGCAAATTGAAACTATAGTAGGTGGAAGAGCGCGTGTTAATTTCAACCATCCTCTTGCAGGAGAAGACCTTGAATATGAATATACAATAGAGAAAATTATTGGAGACCCCATAGAAAAGGCAAAGGCACTAATAGAAGTGTATGTAGGAGTGGAATTAGAAGTGCAAATTGAAGAAAATAAAGAAAATGGTAAAACTCTATTTATAGAATCAGATCCGATGTTGTCGTTTAATCAAAATTGGTTGTTCACGAAAAATCAAATTGCAAATGTATTGATTGAGAAAACGGAAGTGGACAGGGTCATAATTAAGGAAACTTTTGAAAAGATAGTAGCAGTCGAAGAAGAATAAGGTAGCAGAGAAGAGAAGTTTATATACAGTGGGGTTCGCTAAACAGCAGATGCGCGAGTGCCTCATCACTACTAAGGGGTTATCACGGGAAGAAATCGTAGAGGTACTTGATCACGCTGAGGAAATTGAGAAAGATCCTACTGCATATTATGGTAGTCAATCTGGAAAAATAATAGGGTTGTTATTCTACGAACCAAGCACGCGTACGAGGATGAGCTTTGAGGCCGCAATTAAACGATTGGGGGGAGATACGATTAGTATGGAATCCGTGGAAAAATCTAGTGTGGCCAAGGGTGAAACTCTAGCGGATACTGTTCGAGTGGTGGCAGGTTATGTAGATGCGATAGTCCTACGACACCCCAAAGAAGGTGCTGCAAGAATGGCTAGTGGGTTCATAGACGTTCCTTTAATAAATGCAGGAGATGGGGCGGGGCAACATCCTACTCAAACGTTGTTAGACTTATACACAATCAGAAAGTCTGCAAAGCTAGATGGGTTGAATATAGGAGTCATGGGAGATTTGAAGTATGGAAGGACCGTTCATTCTCTAGCTCATGCCATTACCAAATTTGACTCTCAATTGAATTTCATCAGTCCAAAGGGTTTGCAATTACCAGATAATGTTAAATACGATCTAGAAAAGTCAGG
>JAPYRM010000110.1 GCA_029941175.1 Halobacteriales archaeon | reverse complement strand
TTCTGAAAGAGCACGCTAGATCTTCGGATGCGGCACTAGGAAAATGCCAATCCCCAGCGAAAGATATCAACAAAACTTCTCCTGTGAATGCAGAAATTGAATCAGAATCGGACTCATATCCAGAAGATAGATCGTAATTATCCATCGCACGTAATAGGTAGAGATAGCTATTAGGATCGAATCTAGTTGTGAATTTTTCAGAATTATAATCCAAATAGGATTCGACTTCGGTGTAGGGGAAGAATGCTGCTGCCTGATCGGATGGTGAAAAGTCATAGAGGGAATCCCTTCCAGCGGATCGTCTACCAAATTTGGCTAGCATTGATTGTTTTGAAAGATACATCACATGACCAATTCTTCTTGCTTGTGCCAATCCATGATATGGGAGAGTAGAACCGTAGTAATTTCCCCCGTTCCAATTTGGATCTCCAGTGATAGCTCTACTTGCTATGGAATCCAAGGCGATACATTGAGAATCTAATCTTGCTGCAGTTGCAATGGGTATGATTTTATTGACGTCGTCGGGGTAAATTTTGGCCCATTCCAAAGTATTCATACCGCCTACAGAACCCCCAATAACAGCGTGCAAACGTCCGACTCCTATATGATCTAGTAGCATCCTTTGGGAATGAGTCCAGTCAGTGACAGTGACGGGGGGAAATGTAGTGGCATAAGGAGATCCAGTTTCTGGTGAAGTGGAAGAAGGACCAGAAGAACCATAACAAGATCCAATTAGATTGACACAAACGACATAATAATCAGTAGTATCAATTGACTTTCCAGGACCAACCATCGTGTCCCACCACGCACGTGCTTGTCCAGTAGTATCGGTTCGATGATGACCAGCGACGTGTGTACTGCCAGTTAGTGCGTGACAGACTAAGATGGCATTATTCCCAGTGAATTCACCATAGGTTTCGTATGCCAGCGTCAGATTTGAGATGGATTCGCCGCATGTAAATGTGAATTCGCCTAAATCCACTGTATCTCTTGTAATGTTCATGGTGTTCTCCTTTTTGCAGATCAAAGTTTTGTATTATGTATATTTATGGGGAGTAATATAACTGTTACGTATAATTATTTGAACAGATATAACTGATAATTACGGATTTTTGTTTAGAAAGTGGATGGATGTCATAGTATTTTTTCTGCGATATCAAGAGCAGAATCGATATCCACGTCAACCCCACAATCGCGTAAGGACTCACCAACAGTTTGGATTCCACGAAGTACCTGTGTAGTGGAAAGGTCCCCCATGTTAGATATACGTAAAATGAGATCTGTTAGGTGTGCGTGTCCCCCGCTAATAGTAACATTTCTTTGTTTTATTGCATTGAATAGATCCGAAGAATTAATAGAGAGAGTATCGGGTAGATTGACAACGGTTACTGTATTTGCGTAATTGCTGTAATCATTTAAATTTGGAAACATAGGAAGCCCCATATTTGCTAATGCTGCACGGTTTGCTTGGGCTTGTATTCGGTGGCGAGAGATTCTGTTTTGGATTCCTTCTTTTTTTATGTTCTCTAGTGCGACTACGAAGGCGCGTACTATAGGTACAGAACTAGTGAATGGTGTTTTGTTTTGTTTTGTCGTTTTGACATACGCAGGTAAATCTTGATAATATCCAGCGTGGGCATTGTCGAAGGATTCGAGTGCGTTTTCAGTGGCAAAAATTGCGCTGATACCAGGAGGAGCTGCTAACGCTTTTTGTGCATCGGCTATGACTACATCTACGCCCCACTCGTCGATTTTAAACTCATCCCCCCCAATACAAGAAACCCCATCTACCACGAAAAATGCCCCATTTTCTTTCGCGATTTCTCCGACCTCTTTAACAGGGTTCATGATTCCCGTGGAAGTGTCTTGGTGGACCATTGCGACTATATGGGTGTTGGGAGTGATTGTTTCTTTGATGGAATCCATGTCAAAAGAATCTCCCCAATTTGCCCGGATGGATTTGACCAAACAATTCCGATCTGCTATGTCTACAAAACGTTGTCCGAATTTTCCATTGTCTAGTGCAACTACTTCATCTTTTGGACCAGCTAGGTTGGTGATTGCAGCTTCCATTCCCATGGTTGCAGTTCCCATAAGTGGTATACTCATTCCATCATCGTTACTAGAACTCCCATCAACTGTAGAATATTGAAACACATAATCCAAACCATCCCTAAATTGTTGATATGTTTCTGCGAACTCTGGGGACCTATGAGAAATTAATGTACGGGCCATTTCATCTCTTACATTTTTTGAGAGAGGTACAGGCCCTGGGTTTAGCATCAAAAAGTCTTCGACCATATTCGGAGTACTTTTGAACTGGAATTAAACTCATCGGGTTAAGTTTTATTGGCAATGTAAGAGATTGCAAGAGATTTAAGTCCAAATACCAAAAATTTCCACGAGTTGGTAAGTCGAGAGGGGACTTGGTTTTATTTCAGGAAATCCTGACTAGGATTAAGGAGATGCACCAACAATCCATTTTGTGCATGTAGTCTATTTTCTGCCTGAGTCCATACTAAAGATCGATTCCCATCAAGTATATCTGTAGAAATTTCTTCGCCCCTGTGTGCAGGTAAACAGTGCATAACCAAAGCTTCGGTGTCGTCTAGCAATTTAGAATTTATTTGGAAACCATCGAAGTCGGATAAACGTTTGTCTCTTGCGGATTCGTCACCCATACTAATCCATGTGTCAGTGTACACCACGTCGGCTTCTGAAACCGCTTTTTTTGGATCATTTGTTGCAGAAAAAGAAATTCCGGAAGATTCTATTTTAGATAAAGTTTCGGATGAAAGTTCATATCCTTTAGGAGTGGCTATGACTAGATCTATCCCCATGAGGGAACATGCTCTGGCGAAAGAATTTGCGACATTATTACCATCTCCAACCCAGGCTGCTTGGATATCAAAATTTCCAAAAGTCTCATAAATAGTTAGTAAATCTGCTAGGGCTTGGCAGGGATGGGACTTATCTGATAAACCATTAATAATGGGAATTTCAGATGTTGAAGATAATTGTTCTAAAAGAGAATGATCAGTGACTCTTGCTAGGATTGCATCTACATAAAGTGAAAAGGACTTTGTGGTGTCAGAAAGTGTTTCTCCCCTACTTAATTGCAATTGAGATAAATCGAATGTTATTGCATTCCCTCCGAGCATGTTCATCCCAACCTCAAATGAAACACGTGTGCGAGTGCTAGGTTTTTCGAATAGCATGGATAGTGTTTTCCCATGGAGTAAAGATGGAACGTTTCCATCAAGATGGGACTGTTTTAGTTCTGTTGCAAGTTTTAAAATAGAATCAATATCCGTTTTGGTTAAATCGTCTATAT
>JAPYRM010000109.1 GCA_029941175.1 Halobacteriales archaeon | reverse complement strand
TAGTGTAGACATCTACTTTGGAACTCCAATGGCAGTCACAAAAGCTGCAATGAGGGGATTGAATGTACTGCTTATAGTAACTGATTCGGCTATTTTGAATCATATTGACCGATTTCGAGAGTCTAAGGTTGGTTATGAAGTAATAGAACTCAAATAAGTCACAAACATGGTTCGAAATGTTGCATCTTTTTTTCGTGAATTGGAAGAGGGGGATTTCTATCTATTATCAGGCATAGAACATGGGATGCGCTTTTCCCAGTGGGTAGATGATAGTAAACTTCCAGATCTATCGGGACTGTCTTCTAAAGAGGTCGAATACCGTATTAAAAGGTGTAAAAAACATCACCTGATAGAACAAAAGATACTCCAATACGCAGGTTATCGACTTCGTTTTGAGGGGTATGATGCTCTTGCGCTTAGAAATTTTGTAGAAAGAGGAGTAATCGAAGGGTTTGGTTCTATTATAGGAGTGGGAAAAGAATCAGAAGTGTATGAAGTTCAATCTTATAAATCTCTTGCCTTGAAATATCATCGAGAGGGACATACTAACTTTAGAAAAGTGAACCTGAATCGGGACTATACCTCAAAAAACCAACATGTTTCTTGGATGTATACTGCTAGAAAAGCTGCGGAAAGAGAATTTGAAATTCTAAGAACATTATATCCAAAAGTGTCGGTCCCACACCCTATCGATCAAAATCGACATGCGATATTAATGGAACTGATAGATGGAGAAAATCTATCAGAAATTAGATTAAGTAAAGATCAAATAATGGTAACATTGGACTCGATTCTAAGAGAAGTAGCCAATGCAGTTAATAATGGATATGTACACTCAGATTTGAGTGAATACAACATATTCATAGGGGATGGAAAGGTAACTATTTTTGATTGGCCACAAGCTGTGAAAATCGCCCACATCAATTCAAGAGATTTGCTCAAAAGGGATGTTGAAAATGTCATTAAATATTTTAAAAGAAAATACCCAAACGAAGTTCAAAAAATAAATACCGAAAAGATCATTGAAAGTATCTATAGTGGTGGATTTAACCAAGAATTACACTTCTATTTCGACGATGCCTGACTCATAACACTCTGGGCAAAGGTCCGCGCCTTCTGGTTGGTGGAAGACGGCACCGCATAGATTACATTTGAACATCGTCGCTTGTCGCTTGAGCCCATATTTAATCATGTATTCGTAGTGTTGGATTATTGAATTCCGATGTCCCAAAGTTTTATAGACCCCATAACCAAACATGAATATCGCCACCAATAGAGGGAGCCAGGGGAAATTCCATTCTTGTTGATATGCATTAATAAAAAGTCCAATACCGACCGCGGAGATTATCCAACTCCACCAAACTTTAAGTATACCCACGGGGATATCTTTTAAGTTAGATGGCTTAATTAGTTGATTTTCTGTTGCGTCCAGGCCTATAAACTTATTAACTTGTTTTTTGAGTACCGATGCAATTGCTGCACCGAGCCAACCAAGAAGAAATCCTCCTACAACGAGGCCGGTTAAAATGGTAGCAAGTCCATACCCACTTTCACCCTTCAAACCAGCTTCAATTGTACCTATTTGAAGAACAAAAACGGAAAGGAACACAGCTGCGAATGCATTTGGGTGTTCTAAAATTAAAAGAGATAGTTTTGAGATTTGGAATGCATATCCTTTTTTGTCTTCTTTGGGTTTTTGAGCCATATGTCTATAAACTTAATAATAGTACAGAGATATCAAGGTTCCTATCGAAATTGACGAAAAATAATGAGTAAGGGAGGACTATTTTTTATATTCTTGAGACCAGAATCGGTAGGAAATGAGCCAGGCCCCAAGTGAGAGTAGGGTCGCTTCAACCATCTCGGGTATTGCAATCCCTTCTCGGTATAAATCCAGCAAATAAGGCGCAACTATTTCGACAATGGATAAGAGTGCCACCATTCCTATTATAATTAATAAAATTCCAAAGTTACGAGACTCCGATAAGTAGGACCCACCTACCATAGCCAACCCAATGGGCGTGGCGATGAAATAAATAGCCGCTACAGGAAAGTGTAGTGCAGAGGGGATGGGAAGTGCTCCGACTAATGCTAGATTAATCCCGCCAATGAACATGAGAGAATAGCCTATCTTTGATACAATGGAATCTATTTGAAAACTTCGAGTTAGAATAACGAAAAGGGCCAACCCCATTCCTGCCAATATCATTCCAGTGTTGAATATGAAAATGTGTAAGACATTAGAAGGAGCAGAACGGGTGAGTTTGCCAGACAGTTCACCAACTCCAAGATCACTGAGGGCAAATTCAGTCCAATTAAACCAAGGTGCAAAATAAATTGCCACTATAACTGATAGAAGTCCAATAGCCGGTCCGATTAATCCTGCATAAATACCCAGTCTACGTAAAATTGCTTTTTCGATTAACATACGTAGATGTCGTTGGTTGGGGAAGAGTATAAATCGGTAGGAAATGAGAGGAATTAGCGGGCTGCTGCTGCGACTCTTTCTTTTTCCTCTTTGTGACGTATTGCATAAGTGGATGCATCGTACTCGGAGGCCCCAATTAATTGGGTTGCGAGTGCTTGGTGTGCAGAAGCTTTTTTCTTGAAAGATGCGTTTTTAGTCCCTTCCGCGAGAAATTTTATTGCAAGATCTACACGACGCTGAGGAGATACATCGACTGCTTTTGGGACAGAAATACCACCGTACTTCAGGCGGACAGTTTCTTCGCGTGGAGCGGCATTTTCTATTGCACGGACGAAAACTTGAACGGGGTTTTCTTCAGTTTTTTTGTGAATTAAATCGAATGATTCTTTGAGTATTTGAGCTGCTTTTTCTTTTTTTCCCGAGTTTTTTCCGGGAGACATGATTCGATTGACCAGGCGTTCCAACGAACTGATCTCTGATTTTTGAAATTGTTTTGCAGAGTGTTTTCCGCGAGAGTCGGAATATGGACGGAGTAGGATGTAACGCCGTAATCCTATGTCCGCGTATTCAATATCTTGAAGACTCCACTTACCAAATAAATCAGACATTGGCAAGATATTTGTTTCTTCTACAAGTGGATCGGCCGGGGGTGTTTCTTCATTCATAATTAACGTATTGGTTTCTCCCGGTTTCCTCGAACCATTTCAAGAAGGCTCACACCATTAACTTGTTCTACTTTATAAGTCACACCAGAAAGATCCCCCATGGTTCTTCCAGTGGCACCACCGATCCCAGAAATAAGAACTTCGTCGTGTTCATCGATGAAAGAAATCGCTGCGTTTCCAGGGCAAAATGCGGTTACTTGTTTCCCATTTTTAATTAGTTGAACTCGAACACATTTTCGTATTGCTGAGTTTGGCTGTTTTGCTTCAATACCC
>JAPYRM010000108.1 GCA_029941175.1 Halobacteriales archaeon | reverse complement strand
CTTTCAGAAATGCCAATATCAACACAGTTCATCATGTTATTGATTCTCCATATGGCCACGACGCGTTTCTCGTAGAGCCAAATAGTGTCGGTCCTCCTATCTCTGGATTTCTCTCTGATGGAATAAATTCAAGTTCAATTACCGACACACTATCTGAACACCGCAATTTTCAACCATTGAAAAATAAATTCGCCCCTGTTCATAACAGTCTTTTCTCCAATTAATTCCTCTTACAAAACGTTTTTTTCTGTTAGTATTTCTCTCAATCCCTCTATATCTTCTACAATCACATCGCAATACTCTTTCACAATTTCTTTTGGTTTAAACCCAATCGCTAAACCAGCTACTTCTAACATGGGGATGTCATTAGCCCCATCCCCAATGGCAACCACTTCTCCGATTGGTATTTTTGCCATTGTGCAAATCTTCTCTAGAGCCTCTCTTTTTGATTTATGAATAAACCCCCCTCTCACTTCTCCCGTAAGACATCCTCTATCCACCAAAAGGTCATTCGCAACAATCCAATCTACACTTACATTAGAATTTTCTAGTGCCCCTTCTACTCCTTCTGAAAATCCCCCTGTTATGATTGCAATTTTTATATTTTTTTCTTTTAAATTTTCTAATAATTCTCCCATCCCTGGGCGCAAATATGTATCTCGATAAACCTTATCTGCGTCATCCTTCGAGATGCCTTTTAACAAATCCGTCCGTAAACAGAGACTCTCGTCAAAAGTTATTTCGCCCCTCATTGATCTTTCTGTAATTTCACTTATCTGGGATCTGTGACCCACTTTTGTAGCCAATTCGACTATCATCTCACCTTCTGATAATGTCCCATCGAAGTCAAACGCAACAAGTTGCACAACACTTTCCAGGTCTCTTTATATATATATTTTCTTAAAACCCCGCATTGCTTCCATAAGAAAGCGTTAATAATCGTCGACTAGTCTTCCCAAGTCATGAAGGTCATAGTAGCAGAACCTATTGACAACTCCGGATTGGATCTTCTCAAAGAAGCCGGCCACGAAGTCGAATTAGCATATAATTCCACCGAAACAGAACTTTTGGATCTGATTAAAACTGCTAGTGGACTAATAGTTAGGTCTGGTACTTCTGTCACTAGAACGTTAATTGAAGCCGCACCAAACCTCATCATCGTTGGACGTGCTGGGGTTGGCATCGATAATATTGACCTAGATGCAGCTTCCGACAATGGTGTTATAGTCGTGAACGCGCCAGAAGGAAACATACTCGCAGCAGCTGAACATACCATTGCAATGACATTTGCAATAGCAAGAAAAATCCCCCAAGCCCATATTTCTCTTAATGCGGGAAAATGGGAGAAGAAAAATTTCATTGGATTAGAGCTTAATGGCAAAACCGCAGGAATAGTAGGATTGGGGAGAGTGGGTCAGGAAGTTGCTAATAGATTTCTTTCACTTGGAATGGATGTCGTGGCATTCGATCCCTATATTTCTCAAGAACGGGCAGACCAACTTGGCGTCACTTTATCAGACTTATCCACTTGTATGGTCCAAGCAGACGTCTTGACAATCCACACCCCTCTCACACCCGAAACAAAAGATCTCATTGGGAAAGAAGAACTCAAAAAATTAAAAGGTGGTTATCTAATCAACTGCGCACGGGGCGGGATAGTCAATGAACCAGCATTAGCAGAAGCGATTTCAGATGGCGTCCTTGCAGGCGCCGCAATAGATGTTTTTTCCGAAGAACCTATTTCTCCTGATAATCCACTTCTTGGTCTACAAAATGTTATTGTCACCCCCCATCTTGGGGCCAGTACAGAAGCCGCGCAAGAAAACGTTTCTCTTGATATAACCAAACAAGTAGTCGCAGCACTAAGTGGAAACCCCGTTGAAAATTCCCTTAACTCTCCTTCCCTTGACGAGGCAACTTTCTCAAAAATATACCCCTACATCGGTCTTATGGAAACTGCAGGCAATCTCGCCATTCAATTACTCACAAAACCCGTTACTTCTATTGAGTTAACATATTCTGGAGAGATTGCATCTCTAGATGTCAGTATTGCCACGGCAAGTGCACTAAAAGGTGTTTTTACTTCACTCGAGTGGAGAATTAATTCCGTAAATGCCTTCCGCGTAGCACAAGAGCGTGGGGTTAGTATTCAAGAGAATAAAAATCCTCATATAGATGGTTTCCAAAGCTTAGTCTCTGTCACCCTTCGAAGCAATGGCAAATCCATATGTGTAGAAGGCACAGTTTTCGCCAACGATGACCCTCGAATTGTCAGTATAGATGGTTTTCGAATCGATGCAATTCCCTCTGGTCATATGCTTATATCTCGAAATATAGACCGCCCCGGTGTTATCGGATTTATAGGCACTGTTCTGGGTGAACATGCAATAAATATTGCGGCAATGTTTAATTCTAGAGAAAATATTGGCGGCGGTGCACTCACCGTGTATAATATAGACGATCCAATCTCCGAAGATATCCAGAAACAACTGATATCTGACGACCGTATCACTGATATTTACTACATTTCTCTAACTAAATGAACAAATGTTTTTAGTTTAAAATAGCTCGCATAACTTCTTCCACAGTTGCGGGAACTTCCTTCGGAGCCCCTCTCGAAAAGCTTGCAGCATCTGGATCTTTTAGCAATATTCCTGTAGCTAAACAAACAACATATTCTTCTTTCTTTACCACTCCGCTAGAACGCAGTTTTCTCAACCCTGCAACCGAAGCAGCAGAAGCAGGTTCCACTCCAATTCCTTCTTCTGCCAATTCACATTGAGCTGCTAATATTTCTTTATCTGAAACGGCTATAGCAGTCCCCCCCGTATTCCTTATGGCTGGAAGTGCTTTCGGAGCATTCACTGGGTTTCCAATCCTAATCGCAGTCGCTCTTGTTTCTACACTTGGCCACCTCCGCACCTGATCATCTCCATTCTGTATTGCCTCAACAATAGGTGCGGCCCCTTCCGCTTGTATCGCTGTGATTTTTGGTACCTCTTCTACTTTAAGAGCCCCACTAGCCACTAATTCTCTAAAACCTTTGTACAATGCTGCCGTATTCCCTGCATTACCTACTGGCAATACAATTCTATCTGGATACCTACCTACTTCTTCTAGCGACTGTTCAAGTATTTCAAATCCAATAGTTTTCTGACCTTCTAATCGAAATGGGTTCACCGAGTTCAATAAATAAACCTCACCCTCCTCTGCTATCCTAGTAACAATGTCAAGACATTCATCGAAGTTTGCATCTAACTGTAATATTTTTGCACCGTGCAAACTCGCTTGGGCAATTTTCCCCAATGCAACCATACCCGCGGGAAGCAAGACAATTACTTCTAAACCAGCCCTCGATCCATAAGCTGCCAAAGAC
>JAPYRM010000107.1:1748-3391 GCA_029941175.1 Halobacteriales archaeon | reverse complement strand
CTTTAGTAAAGGTGGAGATGCATATATTCATTTTGTGCGCGATGCGGTTTTATTTGTAGAGGCTGCCCTTTGTATTAAAGAACAAAAGAGCCCACATGTTGATGGTTCGTATGCATGGGTCAAAATAGAAGCAAACTCGATAGGAGTGGGAATGGCAAGAGGTACGGAATGGGAGGATTGGAACATAAACATAAGAGAAAGTAAGATATTGAAAAGAGAGGTACCTGTAGTAAACAGAGGATATAATGCGATTGTAGAGGCAACAGTTATAGCATCTAGGTTGAGGATATCTCAAGATAAAGATAAAGACCTACAGAATATTGAAAACTTGTTGAAAATTGTGGAAAAGTGTGGTAATGTGCGTGATTGTGAGGCAAAAAGTCTAGTTGAAAAGCTAGTTTTTGAAGATTTTGGAGAAGATGAACAAAGAAAAAAGTTTTAGTGCTACAAGTTCTCGCAGAGGTGCTAATTAGAGTAATAGAGGAAAAATATGGGACGCTATCGGGCTACAGTAGAAAGTGATGTGGTATATGTAGAGGCAGATGTAGGGCGTATAAAGGTGGGCCCGTTGAGTACGATGATAGAGATCATAGGAGGGCCTTCTTGGACAATTATATACGATGATACAGAGCGGAATAGGAGGGACCTAGATACATCAGATGAGGGATTGACCATTGATGTGAGAGACACTATTGAAGCAATGACATTTGGTGGTAAATTTTTGATGACTCTAAAATCTCAACCAGAAATTATTCCAGGGGGGAATCGAGATACAGTTTCGCCGAGGTTGGGTTTATTCATGGGTCGTTTAATAGAAAATCTAGAATACGGAGTTAGGTAAAAGAGACCCATATTGGGATGGTATTCGATTAGATGAGCTTAAGCCAAAGAGTTGACAAACCGAAAGTATGCCAATCAAACCGGCTTACGTCAAGCGTATTTCTCGAGCGTTAATGGAGAGATATCCTGAAAGGTTCTCAGACGACTTTGATGAGAACAAAGAAATGGTTACGCTTGTTACTAATGTCGAATCTAAACGGGTAAGAAATAGGATAGCAGGATACGTAACGAGAAAAAACAGACCTTGGAAAAAAAACTAGTAAATGAAAGCGGAACGGAATGGAGTTCTGTGCGTCGGAGTATCATAATCGTTTTGTCCATCGTCGCACTATCCGATTGATATGGTAGTTTCAGTAGGTATAATTGGGGCTACGGGAGTTGTTGGTCAACGGTACATACAATTGATCGAAAAGCATCCTTTTTTTGAAATAGGAGTTGTTACTGCCAGTGACAAGAGTGTTGGAAAATCATATAAAGATGCGGTCAATTGGGGACTAGATACCCCCATGCCTAACGATATAAGAAAACTAGAAGTGAAACCGACCGCGGCTAAAAGTATTCCAGAAGAAGTGGAAATGTTATTTTCAGCACTTCCCGACCAAATTGCTTCAAAAGCAGAGCCAGAATTGTGTAAAGAAGGATATATCATTACGTCTAATTCTTCGAACGAAAGGATGAGCGAGGACGTTCCATTGATTATTCCAGAAATAAATTCGAGCCATCTAGATTTAATCGAAATTCAACAAGATAATCGAGGATGGGAGGGGGCACTAATAAAAAATCCTAATTGCTCTGTTATAACA
>JAPYRM010000107.1:0-1738 GCA_029941175.1 Halobacteriales archaeon | reverse complement strand
GTTATAACATTAGTACCCACATTAAAAGCTTTAGATATATTTGGACTTGAAAGAATTCATGTTTCAACGCTCCAAGCGGTTTCGGGGGCAGGATACGGGGGTGTCAAATCGATGCAAATTTTAAACAATGTCATCCCATTTGTTCAAAATGAAGAAGAAAAATTGGAAAGTGAACCTCAAAAAATACTAGGAAGATTGGAAGGGGACAAAATTTCAATGCACAATATGAAAGTATCTGCTTCGTGCAATCGTGTCGGGGTTATAGATGGGCATTTGGAAAATGTTTGGGCAAAAACGGAAGAAAATGTTACGGTGCAAAAGGCCAAAAGTGCATTTAAGCAATTAAAGGGATTGGAACTTTCTTCTTCACCTGAAGTGTTTATAGAAGTTTTTGAAGAAGAAAATAGACCTCAACCTAGATTGGATAGAAACAGAGGGGGTGGAATGTCTATTTCAGTGGGAGGGATTAAAGAAACATTCGAAGGAATCCAATATAATTGTTTGGCTCACAATACCATTAGAGGTGCAGCGGGTGCTAGCATATTGAACGGTGAGCTTTTAATAGATAGTAAATGGTTCTGAGCAAGAAAATCAATATTTGGTTTGGAAATCAACAGAGGGATAGAAATTCCACCATCTTCAAGAGCTATTGTGTAGAGAAAAGAATTAAAGGGATTTGAGGGCCAAATCGTTTGCCAACTGAGATTTTTTGAGCCTAGTTTCAAGCGTTTTTCGGTAGTTATCGAGATCAAGTGAATGCCGAGCTACTCCAGAGGAGATAGCAGCTTCGGCGACTTTGGGTGCAACTTCAAATAGAACACGGGGGTCGACGGGTTTTGGTATGATATAATCAGGGCCAAACTCTATTTTTTCACCGCCATATGCTTTGATGACATCATCAGTAACATCTTTCCGGGCAAGATCTGCCAAGGCTTGTGATGCAGCTATCTTCATATCTTCATTTATGTCTTTTGCACGTACATCTAACGCTCCGCGGAAAATGAATGGGAAACCAAGAACATTATTAACTTGGTTTGGAAAATCGGAACGTCCAGTTGCCATTATCACGGTGTCATCTCTAACAGCTTTTGCTTCGTGGTAGCCTATTTCTGGATCGGGATTTGCCATTGCAAATATGATAGGATCACGTGCCATTGACTGGACCATTTCTTCACTGACCAATCCTCCGACAGATAAACCCACAAAAACGTCTGAATCGGTCATGGCATCGGATAAATTTCCTCCTTCACCACTTGCGAATTCCTGTTTGTATTCATTAATGTCTTTGCGACCTTTTGATAGAATTCCTTTAGAGTCGACCATAACAATATTTTCTTTTTTCGCCCCCAGAGATACGTAAAATTTGGCGGATGCAATTGCACTTGCACCAGCCCCAGAGAATACAATTTTAAGATCGGAAATATCCTTAGAGATTATATCTGTAGCATTGAGTAATGCGGCTCCAGAGATTATTGCGGTACCATGTTGATCGTCGTGGAACACAGGAATATTTAATTCGGATCTTAATTGGCGTTCGATTTCGAAGCATTCTGGTGCTTTTATATCTTCTAGATTGATTCCCCCAAATGTTGGTTCAAGTGCTTTTACAGTAGAAACAACTTCCTCCACTGTAAACGAAGTTATCTCTATATCAAAAACATTTACATCGGCGAATCTTTTGAAAAGAACTCCTTTGCCTTCCATGACAGGTTTTGATGCAGAAGGACCAATGTTACCT
>JAPYRM010000106.1:1867-3394 GCA_029941175.1 Halobacteriales archaeon | reverse complement strand
GCATCAGCCAGTGCTTGAGCACGTCCGGGTAAAAAAGTCCCATTAGTCGTAAGCGAAATCTCAAAAGATTGGGGCGTTCGGCGAATGATTTCTTCTAGATCTTGACGCAACATAGGCTCCCCTCCTGTGAATTTAACGGAATTTATTCCAAACTCCTCGCAAACTTCAAGGAATCTAACAACATCTTCTGTGGAAATTTCATCGATTTGAGGATCTAGCGGGCCTCTAGTGTCCCCCAGACCTTCATTATGGCAATATATACAGTCGAAATTGCATCTGTCAGTTAGAGATATACGGACGCCACTAACTTCTCTTCCAAAGGAATCTTTTAGCACAAAAGACTATTCTGGCCAGAAGAATTTAAATACAAGGGTTTAATATTGATAAAAATATCAATTGGAAGTATTTAACTTTGGGCAATGGGGTTCACAATTAAGTGGCCGTCGGGGGTCAACCCAATTTCGGTATTGGCAGTTAATTTTCGATTATCAAAGGCATGTTTAAGTTCCCGGTTGAGAAGTGCCACGAGCTCGGGTTCAGTATAGGCCAATTTCGTGCCATCGTTATCAGCCATAGTGTAAACTCGAGATACTAGATCCCACAGTCCAGTCCCCTCGTGTGCATTGAAAATTATATTGCATTTAAGGAGTTTTGATAAAGTGAGCGTGTGTTCTGCTTTCAATACGTTGGCACGTGCAGAATGTTCGATTGTACTGATATTCGCCACACTCGTTCCAAATTGAGACGCTATGGTTTTTTGAGGTACGCCACGTTCTCGAAGGGATAAAACTTCAATTTGTCTTTGTGTAAGAAAGGTATCCCCCGCGAGAGGTATAATTCGACCCATATAGGTAGATATGGCACGGCAATGAATTAAATCATGCTAAAGAATGTGCCATGTAATATGACGACAACTATCTGATAAATGTAGGAATTGGCCGACTCCAATATTGACACCGCAATAGCATAGACGCTAGTGTTCGTGCAGATCCACTGCACACTCTTCAAACAGGGTTTAAAGTAGGATTAAAATAGCCAAGTTGATGTTCTCTTCTACCGTTTTTGGGGCAAGAATGCTATCGAAACGTGCTAGGGAAACTACTCATTTTACAGCTATGTCTGTGTTAGAACGAGCACAGAAAATGGAAGACGTGGTTCATCTTGAAGTTGGCGAGCCGGACTTTGAACCTCCTGCGGAAGTGATAGATTCGGCAATTGAGTCAATGTTAAATGGGAATTCAGGGTATACAACCTCCAGAGGAAAAATAAAATTAAGAGAAGCAGTTTCAGATTACTATCAAAGAACGTATGGCATGGATATCAGTGTAGATAGGATAATAATAACTCCGGGGACTTCGGCGGCACTTACCATGGTATGTCTAGCATTACTAGATGAAGGCGACGAGGCAGTCCTAACAGATCCTTATTATGCGTGCTATCCTAATTTTATTAGACAAACGGGTGGCACTATCAAGACGGTTCCATTGGACATGTCGGCAGGTTTTGCACCGGATATTAAACTTTTCG
>JAPYRM010000106.1:0-1857 GCA_029941175.1 Halobacteriales archaeon | reverse complement strand
GTACTAAGATGATGTTGTTAAATTCCCCTTCTAATCCGACAGGTTCTGTATTGAAAAATTCAGAAATAGAAGAATTGGTAGGAATTGCGCAGAAAAATAAAACAACGGTAGTTTCAGATGAAGTGTATCACGGGATATATTATGATACTAAAACGCATAGTGTGTTAGAACACACAGATGATGCGTTTGTGGTTGATGGGTTTTCAAAGAGATTTGCAATGACGGGGTGGCGTTTGGGATGGGTTGTATGCCCGCCTGAACACATAGATGCAATAAATAGATTGGCACAAAATTTGGTGATCTGTGCAACTAATTTCGTTCAAGATGCAGGGGTGGTGGCACTATCGATGTCAGAGGATCTAGTTCCAAAAATGCGCGAGATATATAGAAAACGGAGGGATTTTCTTGTTGAAGAGGTGGAGAAGTTGGGCGTGGGGATGGGATACACCCCAGAGGGGGCATATTACCTCCTAATAGATGTTAGCGAGTTGGGAAGTTCTTTCGATATTTCAAATAGATTATTGAATGAGGTGGGTGTGGCAACCACACCGGCACCAGATTTCGGAGAATCTGTAGAAAATTGCCTTAGGCTCTCGTATGCTACTGGAATGGAAGACTTGAAAGAAGCGACGAAGAGAATAGGAAAATTTATCGAAAATCTATAGTGAGAGCGACTAATTAGGTGTGTCTTTTTTGAACATAATCAATAGATCGTTCCCAAGAATAGTTTTCATCGGTGTATCGATAGGCTAGAGGATCCTTTGGCATAGATCCACGGGATATTTTTTCTTGTTGATAAGAAGGCCTGTCGTCAATGAAATAACGTCCGGTGAGTATTTTTCCGTCGGATAGTGCATTTTCTGTTTCATACATCATCTGCGCCGCTTGTACACGGTTACGAGGATCGAAGTCGTACTCCTCAGATTTCTGAACATCTATATAAGGAATGTATTGTCTTGCATCTTTATTCCAAGTAGGACATTGAGTAAGGAAATCGATGTGTGCAAATCCTTCATGTTGGATCGCTTCTACCAATATATCTTTTGCTTGAGAAGGGTTTACTGCGGCAGTTCTTGCTATGTAAGATGCCCCCGCTGCAAGGCCCATGGATAAGGGACGGATGGGATCTTTGGCACTACCTAGAGGTTGTTCTTTGGATTTGTGTCCCTTTAGAGAGGTAGGGGATGCTTGGCCTTTTGTTAATCCAAAGACTTCATTATTGAATACTATGTAGACCATGTCGTGATTTTCACGGGCAGTGTGCATGAAATGGTTTCCACCAATCCCATACCCATCTCCATCCCCACCGGCCGCTATAACAAGCAAATCCGGATTGGCTAGCTTTGCGGCCCGTGCAATGGGTAGGGATCTTCCGTGCAATGAGTGAAATCCATAGCACTCGAAATAACTGCTAATTTTACTGGAACAACCTACCCCCGTCACAAGAAGAACTTCTTCCGGAGATCTGCCGACCTCTGCGACAGCCTTTTTCAAGGCAGTTAGCACTCCGAAATCTCCACACCCAGGACACCATGTTGGCTGGGGTTCGATCTCGGGTGTAAATTCATTTGCGTCAACTATTCTATTTTCTCCAATGGCACTAAATGTAGTATTCATATTAATTTTCTCCCAGTATTTTTTCTTCAAACCCGGCTACAATTTCAGCTGGTTCAAATGGGTTTCCATTGTATTTTAGTAATCCATATAACTGATCTCCGTATGCCCCGAGTTCTCTTTTTACAAGTCCTTGAAACTGGCCAGTTGCATTCATTTCCACCACTAAAACTTTGGAAACACTTTCAAGAAATGAAGTGACTTCTTGAGTGGGGAATGGGCAGATATCGCTTACAGATAGTG
>JAPYRM010000105.1 GCA_029941175.1 Halobacteriales archaeon | reverse complement strand
GTCCACTTGAATTTCTTTATATGGTTTAAAATTCAGTAACTGTAGCTGCTCAAACTTCATGAAAAATCACCGAGAGTGTGTCTATTCTCTTCTTTGTTATCTGCTGGTGTTTCCTCTATTCCGCTTTGAACGGGTATCTTATCAAACTTTTTTGATTCTCCTATTATTTCTTCTATTGAACTCTTCACATGCATTTTGAGATTGCTATCTACTATAGTCTCATCTCTTACTAACATATCTATACGCCGAGCAGCTTCACTTAATCCCATTGAGCCAATTCTATTTTCCACAGCTTCTGCTGGATCCTCAAAATAGACCCATTCTTTTATACCTGTTTTCTCGATTTCCTCTTCACTCGGTTTAATTTTAACATGAATTGCACCCGCGTTCTTACAATATTCTTCTACCTCTGCGATGGGTATTTTTATCCCCCTCCCGTTCACAGTCATAACCACAATTGCATCTATAAATTCATGTTCTTGTTCTTTTATCCTGCCATATAGATATTCGATATCTCCCCCTTTTGGAACCTCTTCTTCCATGTATACAAATTTACGAGTTTGAATATTTTTTGTGCTGATTTTCACCCCATCTTCCAAATCGATGATGTTGTAACTTCTTCTTTCACGCTCTGCTATTGATCCCCTTTCAGTCGAACCACAATACGTTACCCATACACCTCCTATTTTCTTTTGTTTCTGGATATGTTCATCTCCAAGTAGTACTGCATCAAATCTAACGTTAGAAGATTTCAATACATTCTCTATATCCCATGTATCTCGTCCTGGTACGAGAACCAATGGGGTAAACTGACCATGAGAAACTAGAATTTTATATGTCGATGAACTATCTTCAAACTGGTAATCAAGCTCTTCTCTTCCATTTGGGTGGACATAATCCATCCCATATATTGCAACATTCCCCTTCTTATCTTCAATAATATATGGATCTTTCCCAAGGTGTGTAACCAAACCCAATCTCTCAAACACATCAATCCATTGTACTCTCCGCTGCATCTCGTGGTTTCCTACCACTGCAAGAACTGGGATGTTATCTTTAGCCAATTGTAGAATTTCGATTGTGCCTGCAATATCGATAAGGTCTGGATTTGCTTTATGAAACAGATCACCTGCATGAACAATTGCATCAAATTCTCCCTCTATTGCATCTTGGACTACTTTTCTAAATGCCTCTAAAAAATCTTCTCTTCTGGAAGACAAACCATATTGAAGATATCCAATATGCGTATCTCCTGTATGTACGATTCGTCCCATATCTGTATCTACTATCCTTCATTCCTAAATCGTTTTCTTTAGTTTTTTAAATCCTCCCGTAGATTTTCTCCACTCTAATGCGCACGACCAACGTCCGACGATCTACTATGAAACCGCCCCAATCTCTCAAAAACAATACCATTCTCTCATCCGAAAACTCATAAGTAATGGCACCCAATCCTGAACATAATGGACGCCATCGATAGTGCAGATTCTTCTTCTAAAGATGATTTACCACTAGAACAACAACTTGAGGTGCTCATCGAGCGATTGCAAGAAACGCAAGACAAAAACAGCGAGTTACAAGACAAATTGCTAGACATCACTGCTGAAAATAGCAAATTCCTACAGAAATTAGAGCGTTTGAATCACGAGAATCAACAACTACGCCAACCTCCTCTATTCATTGCCACTGTTCAAGAAGTTTCTAAAGAAGGAATCATAATAAGGCAACATGGAAACAATCAAGAAGCCATCACCGTTTCACGTCCCGAATTACATGACGAAATCAAACCTGGATCTAGAGTTGCAGTCAACAGTGCCCTCTCTATTATTCATATATTGGATGAAGAAACAGACCTTCGTGCCCAGGCAATGCAATTAGAAGAATGCCCCACCATCACTTACGATGATATCGGGGGATTAGATAAACAGATCCAACAAATCCGAGAAGCTGTTGAAATACCACTTGAGAACCCTGAAATTTTCAAAATAGTGGGTGTTGAACCCCCCGCAGGCGTTCTGCTACATGGGCCTCCTGGGACTGGGAAAACACTATTGGCCAAGGCAGTTGCAAACAAAACAAACGCATCTTTTATCAAGCTAGCTGGTTCTGAACTCGTGCACAAATTTATTGGAGAAGGTTCTCGTTTGGTGAGGGATATATTCCAACTCGCTCTAGCAAATGAACCCGCTATCATTTTCATTGATGAGGTAGATGCAATTGCATCCCAACGTATAGAGTCTAAGACTTCGGGAGATGCTGAAGTCCAAAGAACCATGATGCAATTACTAGCTTGCTTAGATGGATTCGACGATCGCGGTAACGTACGTCTAATAGCCGCAACTAACCGTTTCGACATGCTTGACGAAGCCATTCTACGCCCCGGTAGATTCGATCGATTAATTGAAATCCCCTTTCCGACAGAAGAGGCGAGAAAGAAAATCTTCGAAATCCACACTAAAAATATGAATCTTGCAGATAAAATAGATTTCAATCTTTTATCTGAACTTACCCCTGGACGCAGTGGTGCTGACATCAGAGCAATTTGCACCGAAGCTGGAATGACTGCAATTCGCGAAGAAAGAACTGAAATATCTTCGGACGATTTCTTCACTGCCATCGATCTGCTGATTCAAGATAAGAGTGCCTCTGAAGATACCATTTCAATGACTTTTGCCTAATCATTCCCCCATCACCCTTTCACTTTCTCAATCTCCATTTCTACTCATAACAAAATTGTGGGAATTACAAATAGAATTATCGCCAGTATGAATAAAAGCACAACATACGCTATCACCGTCCCCCCCATTACTTTCAATACGTTCTTTCTAACTGACATATAAGCCTCTTTATATTACAGTATCTTATGTCCTAGCTTTCTCTCCGCAACCACTAAACCCTCCCGTCTCTATATTATTTTTAATGGAAACTCTCACCGAGAAATACCGCCCAAAAACGCTAGATTCAGTCCGTGGGAACGACAAAGCAATTAGCACGTTTTTGAAATGGGCTTCAAATTGGAATTCTCAATCTCCTGCAGTTGTCCTCCACGGAAGCCCCGGGATTGGAAAGACCTCTGCAGCACATGCACTTGCGTCGGATAAGGGGTGGGATGTGATAGAGTTAAATGCTTCAGATCAACGCACTGCAAAAATCATAAATCGAATTGCACGCAACGCTGCTAACACTGGTACAATCTCCGGGGGGTCTTCTGGACGAAAGCTTGTGATACTCGACGAAGCAGATAACCTACATGGGACCTATGATCGGGGTGGATCTGCAGCACTCACAAAACTAATTAAAGAATCTTCACAGCCCATTGTCCTAATCGCAAACGATTATTACAACATGAGTAGAGGACTTCGAAACGCTTGTGAAGCAATACGATTTAATGATAAATCCTCAAGATCGATAATGAA
>JAPYRM010000104.1 GCA_029941175.1 Halobacteriales archaeon | reverse complement strand
GTATATACCAAATGCTACAAGCATGGATACCCCGATATCGAAAGAAGCTAGAGAATAATCACTTTTAGTCCACTTCCTAGCCATCATCACATAAGAATGAACTGTGATTAGAGAAACATGAACAGCCCCACCTAGAATTCCAGCGGCCAGTAAAGCCCCATTGACTCCAGTTGGGAAAGCTGGGATGACACCACGTACTGCTTCTATGGGATCAATAGGAATAACAAATAGAGAAGATATGAAAATTAATACAATGCTACATACGAGAATTTTTGCTACTAATTCTATGAAACGATATCCCCTTCCTGCGAGTCCAACGGCAAGTATAATTGCCCACATGACCCCCCATAATCGGGAATCAATGCCAGTGACTATTTCACTAATATCGGCGACGCCTTTCATGATGATGAGTTGTGCTAGGCCGGCACATATTACTACATCAATCACGAGGAGCCAGGCCCACTTTCCACCTAAATTTCTTTCAACTGTTTGAATTATACCAGCCCCGGTTAACAAACCCAATCGCATGGAAAGGTATTGTGCTAGAGAACCTAGAACTGCAGATAAAATTACTATCCAAAGGAAAGTATAACCGAATGTTGCGCCGGCTGTGATTACACTGGCCATAGTCGCAGGTCCTGCGGCAATTGCACCCACGATCCAGGAGGGCCCTATTTTAGAGATATGGGATCTCCAGGAGTTGAGGAATGGCAAATTGGTAGATATTGACATGATCTTATTAAGGATTGATAGAGTATATTATTTCTTTTTATTGATAGTAGGGTCGTGTAGGTCTTTAATCTCGATGGTTAATTGTTCGAAATTAAAATCATCAGGTGAAAAAATATTTGAAGGGAAATAGTGCTTTCCATAAGAAAGAATGATTGTCATAGATGTGGAGACAAATGCGGCCCCAAAAAAGGCGAAGAGGAAACTCGGGGCGGGATGCATCGGTCCATAATACGGAAGGGAACCAAGAAAAGAAGAAATGGTTTGGTTTGGGAAATAAATAATTCCAATTACTAAACCACTTAGGGAAGAAATTAAAAATCCAGACCCTGTTGTCTTTTTTGAGTAAAGCCCATATAAAAAGGGACCTGCTACTGCGGCACAGAGTAAATCTGCTAGTAAGAATAGTCCGAGAACGCTTCGTGCTTGAAGACTAATGTAAATTGCTATAAATGCCATTAGAACTGTGAGAATTCGGGCGGCAAAACGTAATGAATTGTCCGAAGGTGTGTTGAAATATTTAGGAAGATCTGCAGTGATAAGACTGGAAAGGGCATTTAACAAGGAATCTGCAGATCCGATTGTCAATAGGATGGCTAAGAGGAGGACACCCACTAGTATTGGTTCAGGAGAAACGGTTTGGAATAATAGAAAAAGAGAGGAACTAGCATTATATCCGGGATTAGAGGGATCAGTTATCAGATCGACATGGCCTCGTGCTATAACTCCGAATAGACCTGCGAGTATAACTATGAACATATTGATCAATGCCGCCACCACAAAAGAAGTTTGAAGAGAAGAATCGTCTCGAGAAGCATAGATTCGTTGCCACCAAGTTTGGTTCATCAATTCCGCGGAGAGTATTGCAATAGCCACCCAAAATCCGAAGAACAACCCAGTCTTAAATCCAGGATTAAGTAAATTTGGATCTACAGAAAAGATATTGGTATAGATAGAAGTTGCCCCGCCCAAAGTGTAAAAAATAAAGATGGCAAATGCAACCATCAAAGGTAAAATTAAAATCGTCTGGATTGTATCGGTGAAGATACTAGCTCGAATTCCACCGTATCCAGTATATAGAAGTACAAAAAAGATGATCATAAGGGCAGACTGCCAGCGTGGGATGTCCATAATTAGCTCTAGAACACCGGTCATTCCTGTGAGCTCTGCAGATAGAAAGAGAAGCATATAGCAAATACTAACGAATAAAACTAGAAGATAGGCAGATGGGCCGTATCGAACGTATGCATATTCGGTGAGGCTGTGTCCATTTGGAATGAGTTTGCGAATTCTAGGACCAAGTTTTGCATAAGTTAAAAGGGGTAGTGCTTCTCCTATTCCATAACCAATTATTGCAGAAACACCTCCGAAAACTGCTCCTGCTTCTGCTGGAATAAATAGAATCCAGACACCCATAACTGAAGAGATGAGGGTTGCAGTGAGTGCACCTTTACCAATAGAGTTTCGTGCAGTAATTAGATCTTCAACTGAGTTGATCCGCCCTTTTGAATGCCAAAATCCAAGTGCTGTGAAGCTTGCTAGAAGTAAAAATAAAACTGAAAGAAAAACTACACTTTGCATAGTGTCATCAAGAGGCAGTAGTACAAAAGTATATGGGATCGGGAAATAAAATAATGAACAAAAGAAAGATTATGAATAGAATGGATGATAAAAGAAAAATTGCTCCTATTTATCCACCGGTGGTTTTGAGTATAGCAGGGAGTGATTCGGGAGGTTG
The DNA here is from genome assembly GCA_029941175.1 of Halobacteriales archaeon. GTDB lineage: Archaea > Halobacteriota > Halobacteria > Halobacteriales > Hikarchaeaceae > Hikarchaeum. The sequence goes on along the minus strand of JAPYRM010000104.1, from coordinate 956 downwards.
TGCGGGCATTCAGGCAGATCTTAAAACTATGGAGTCGTTGGGAGTTTTTGGAACTTGTGCTATTACTTCAATTACAGCACAGAATACAATGGGAGTAGATTCGTTCATGGCAATACCAGTGGCAGAAATAGAAGCTCAAATAGATTCGATTTTGTCAGATTTTGAAGTGAGTTCGGCGAAGACAGGTATGCTAGCTAACGCTCAAAATATAGAGATGATTGCGGAACGTTCGAAGGATTTTGAGTTCCCACTCGTGGTGGATCCAGTCATGGTAGCTACTTCGGGTGATGCACTGTTAGAGAGTGGGTCTGAAGGGGCTTATAAAAAATTAATTAAAAATTCTCAAATTGTAACTCCAAACGCTAATGAAGCAGCGGTATTAGCATCAATGGAAATAGAAAATGTGTCGGATTCTATTGATGCCGGGGAGAAGATACTCAAGATGGGTGCAGAGAATGTTTTGGTAAAGGGGGGGCATATCAAGGGCGATACAGTAATAGACGTTTTAGTAACAAGAGGGGAAAATATTCAAATAGAGCACAAATGGATAGATTCAGAGATAACGCATGGGTCGGGATGCACCTTATCAAGTGCGATTGCCGCGAATATAGCAAAAGGAGAAAATATCAGAGATGCAGTCTATGAAAGTATTTCATTCGTTGAACGTGCGCTGAGGTATCCTATCGATGTGGGAAGAGGACCAGGATCGATTCATCATCTTGTTGCCATACGGGAAAAGGCGGAGCGACAGGCGACTGTAAAAACTGTTAGAGCTATCGTGGCGGAACTAGTTCAAATGGGGATACGGCCGTTAGTTCCTGAAGTTGGAATGAACATTGTAGGATCAACACCGGATGCTGAAAGCGTCGAAGAGATGGCAGGTGTAGAAGGTAGAATTACAGAAACGTCTGAAGGAGTAAATGTAGGAGACGGGGTTGCGTTTGGGGCTTCGAGTC
>JAPYRM010000103.1 GCA_029941175.1 Halobacteriales archaeon | reverse complement strand
GTTCTTACCAATGGCGCATCGCAAGCACTGGACATAATATGTGCAGCCTTTATAGATGAGGGGGATGTGGTTGTATCAGAAACACCCACTTTTATAGGCTCATTATGGACAATGAGATCATACGGTGCAAAAATCTTACCAGTAACTATAGAAACAGCAGGACTTGACACATCCAACTTAGAAGGCACTTTAGAAGACCTAAAAGCCCAAGAACTAATACCCAAATTTATTTACCTCACGCCTGATTTTCAAAACCCTACTGGAATTAGAATGGACCTTGATACTAGGAAAAAAATTGTAAGTTTAGCAAGGCAATACGGTACTTTTATAGTAGAAGATACAGCGTATGCTGAGTTAGTTCTAGATGGCCCTAGTTTACCTAGCCTTTTTTCACTTGATCCAGATTCAGTTGTCCAAATGAGCACTTTTTCAAAAATTATAGGACCGGGATTACGACTAGGCTGGCTAACGGGGGCGCCCCCAATTGTTCAGTCATCTACTTGGTCGCGAACTGATATGGGATCAAGCGTAACGACATCAAACATAGTAGCCCAGTTTATTGAGGATGGATATCTTGACCCTCATATAAAAAAAATGAAAACCGTCTACAGAGATAAAAGAGATACTTTGGACCGAGTTTTAAGTGAAATGCTACATGGAATCGCGTCCTGGAACTCCCCCGAAGGAGGTTTCTTTTTCTGGGTCACCGCTAATGATAATATCGATGTCCATACATTGTTGGAGGAAGCTAGAAATTCAGGGGTTGGGTTTGCAGCTGGTTTTAGATTCAATGTTGAGCCTGATACACCGTCACAAGGAGTTAGATTAGCGTTTAGCGAGGTGTCTCTAGACAATATACCTGAGGGAATTTCACGGTTATCAAAGGCGATGCAAAAACTCCTTTAGAATAAATACTATTTCCCCTCCACCCTCCTAGCTGTTGTAATAAAACCAGTATGCCCCACCATTCTATGGCTAGGGCGCAAGCTATTCTTCGCCCCTTCCCAAGGTCTGTGAATCAATTCAAACTGCTCTATTAACCCGAATCCAGGACAAGCATCTAAGCTTTCCCAAACTCGATGGAGTTGTAAAGTGGTAGGAACATAACTTACCAAAATACCTCCCGGTCTCAGAGAGATTTCTGCATGCGGGATTACTTCCCATGGCTCTGGTAGATCCAATATAATTCGGTCCACGTCTCGTTCTTTAATTCCCTGGTAAATATCATGGTTTCGAAGTGTCAATTGTGCCCTATTAAGGCGTTCAAATTTAAGTAGGTTATTCTCAGCGATCTCCAGAAAATCCTCTCTTATTTCATAGGAGAAAATGTGTCCGCCATCACCAACTGCTTGTAATAAAGCCATCGTTAATGCCGCCGAACCAGTTCCTGCTTCAACGACTCTACTACCAGGGTAAATATCTCCGTAGGTTAAGATCGCACCTATATCTTTAGGATAAATAGGTGTAGGGCCCCTCTGCATCATCACAGAATACTCAGCTAGAGTCGGTCGAACCGCCAAAAAAACTGATCCTTTCGACGATTTTATAGTAGCCCCTTCCTGTACCCCTATTAGGTCGTCATGTTCAATGAATCCAGAATGACTATGGAATTGCTCAGCAGGTTTTAAGGTCAACAGATATCGTCGATCTTTACGGTCTACCAACAAGCATAGGTCTCCCACTAAGAATCTATATTGGCTTTCATGTAATAAATCCATAGTTAGAGCCACTTCAATCACGCGTTTATTGGAAAATAAAAAAAGCCTCGGCGGCGACCTATTTTCCACAGAGGATTGCTCCTCCAGTATCGTCGGCGCTGAGATGTTTCACTTCCGTGTTCGGGATGGGAACGGGTGGTCCAATCTCGCTAGAGTCACCGAGACAATGGAAGAATTATAACACCGAAATAAACTAGAATCTAGAAACCTGACCAACAAAAAAAGAATTATCGTTAACGTTGCGGGAGTAAGTTGTTCAGCGTATCATGACTTCAGGCTTCCATAATGCTTACGCCCATGACACTCAGGGTAATGGAATGTATCTAATAGGGAAGGTTTTATGACTATATATCGCTACGGGCGCTGGGATGATTCGCAGGAACCTTTTCCGCCATCGGTCGATGATTTGATGGATTCTTTAAGTGATGATCTTAGTAAACATGGCGACGTAAAAACTTCCTTAAGAAGATTAAACCAAAAAGGGTTTACCACTCCGGATGGATCCAACGTTGAAGGCCTAAAAAGTATGCTGGAAAAGCTCCGAGAAAAACACAAAGACATTGTTGATAAATATGACCTTAATTCAGTTATGCAGGGAATACGGGAGAAACTCAAAGAGATAAAGGAACTCGAAGAAACAACGCTGGAATCAAGGCTCCAAGAAGCAAAAGATGCGCTTACTTCAGATACAACTAAAGAGCCAACGGAATTAGGGAATGACGAAAATCCAAATTCACCAGATAGATCAAAGGAAAATAATAAAGACCAAATTGAATCTACAGAAAAAGAACTCGCCGAGTTTCTGAAGGAACTAGAAAGCCAAATATCAGAAGCTCATTCGGAAAATAATGACCCTAATAATATGGATTCATCTACGCGAACCAATCAATCCAGCCCGCCCAATAATGCAGAAAATATAGACCCATCATCAGCCTCGGCTTTGGAAAGCATTGCAAGCAAAAAATTAGATTTCCTCGATAATTTGCCAGAAGACCCAAGCGGGACAATTCAAGAATTAACTAACTACGATTTTATGGATGATGGTGCGAGAGATAAATTTAATGAACTCCTTGATTCACTGAAAAATCAAGCCATGCAATCTTACGCCAATAATATGATGGATCAACTAAACAATACGTCTCAACAAGATGTAGAAAATACAAAAGATATGCTACGCGATTTGAATGATATGCTACGTGATTCGAAGCAAATTGGAGAAACTCCAAAATTTGAAGAATTCATGGAAAAATGGGGAGATGGTTTCGGAGATGATCCGCCGCAAAACTTAGACGAACTGCTTGAGAAATTTGCTGACCAAATGTCACAAATGCAATCTCTAATGAACAATCTTTCACCAGAAATGGCAAAAGAATTACAAGAAGCCCTTGATGCAGCAATGGGAGACCCAGAATTATCTCAAGAACTTTCTGATTTTTCCCAACTTATGAATGAACTAAAACCTGAACTTATGGGAACTCAGAATTACCCTTTTGCTGGAGAAGAATCACTTTCTCTTGAAGAAGCAATGAAAATTATGGAAGAGCTCCAAAAGATCGAAGAAGGCCAAATTCAAATGGAAACAGCACAAAAAACTGGGGACTTAGATGCTGTTAACGAAGAAAGACTCGCAGAGCTTTTGGGAGAAGCAACTCGGAAAAACTTTGAATTACTCAAAGATCTACAAAAAGAACTGGAGGAATCAGGCTATATTAAAC
>JAPYRM010000102.1 GCA_029941175.1 Halobacteriales archaeon | reverse complement strand
TAGTGATAATTTTTGAGATTCTGCTCCAAACCTAGGGGAAGTACTTTGGACTGCTAAAACATCGAAGCCAGCATTAATTGAAACGAGTTCCAACTGATCGGGTTGAACTGTCGATGATTGGAATGTAACTATGTATGCATTAGCTTGTGTTGCGATGGGGCGAATAGAATCAATAGGCCACTCAAATGTGGAATAAATTGGATCGATCCCACCTTCAGAAATCAGTGTGATTTCAGTTCCACCAGTGAATTCTATTCCGGGATTGACAGGTAATCCGGTAGAGAGATACCACCCGCCCAATATTAGAATTGAGATCAACAAAAGAGTCAGAGGTAAAGAAATGAGTTGTTTATTCGAATATTTCTTAAAATTAAAAGATTCGACCTTGAACTCAAACATACGAATTAGCGGTGTTAGTTAGAGCGCATAAAGCTTCCTACAACGAATTTAGAAACCGGTAACGAAGAGAAAGTAAGAATTACAGTCGGTCGCTACTAAAGCATGGTATGGAAACTGTCCCGGAAAGGTCAGAAGTTGCTCAAAAATATAAATGGGATTTGGAGAGTATCTATTCTGAAAATAATGAATGGGAAAAATCACTAGAAAATGTTAAGAACGGATTGGGTGGATTCGGACGATATGAAGGAAAAGTTTGTGAGAGTGGGGATACTTTATTAGAATTATTAGAATTTTCGGAGACAATAATGAGAGGAATGGGGACGGTGATTTCGTATGCAAAATTACACTCTGACGAAGATAAAAGAGATCAAAAATACCAATCCATGCTAATTGAAGCTAGATCAGTAGCAGCTAAACTAGGGGGGGTGACTAGCTTCATCGAACCAGAAATTCAAGAGCTAGACGAAAAAAGATTAAAATCACTATTGGAATCGAATGTGGAACTTAGTATTTATCGTCATTATTTAAAAGAAGTAATACGGGTGAAGGACCACGTTCGTTCAGCAGAAGTGGAGGCATTATTAGCAGAGATGGGAGAGATATTCGCAACCCCAAATGAGGTTTATGGACTGTTGATGAATGCAGACATGTCATTTCCAAAAGTCAAGGGGAAAAATCAAGAATTGATTGAGATAACCCAAGTAAATTTCACCAAATTCATGAGGAATGCGGACAGAAATCTTAGAAAAAAGGTTTACCAAAAATTCTATGGAGAAATTGGAAGATTCAGAAATACTATAGGATCTGTGTTGAAAAACAATATTATTGTAGATGTCAGGATTGCCCAAGCACATAACTATGAAAATGCGAGAGATGCTGCAATGGATGGGTCGAATATTCCAACAGAAGTATATGACAAATTAGTAGATACAGTTAGAGATAACCTCCACGTTCTTCATCGGCATGTAGAATTAAAGAAGAAAAGTCAAGAGTTGGATCAAATCAGAATGTGGGATTTGTACGTCCCGATGACCCATGGCGAAAGTCCAACGGTGAAATATGATCATGCAATAGAACATGTCATTGCATCGGTTTCTCCTCTAGGGGAAGAGTATCAAAATATTCTCGAAAATGGCGTGAAATCGGGGTGGATTGATGTATATGGAAATCGTGGTAAGTATTCAGGAGCGTATAGCGGGGGGACTTATGATACAAAACCATTTATACTCATGAATTATCAGAACGATATTCAATCTATGTTTACTCTTGCACATGAATTGGGACATTCAATGCATTCTAGATTGACAAATGCCACTCAACCATATGTGTATTCGGGCTATGACATATTTGTTGCAGAGGTTGCATCTCTTGTGAATGAGACTCTTTTGACAGACTACCTTCTGAAAACGATAGAAGAAGAGTCATTTCGGCTTCATGTTCTTGACGAGGCCATAGAGAGGTTCAGGAGTACTTTATTTAGACAGACTATGTTTGCAGACTTTGAACATCAAATTCATAATGTTGTAGAATCGGGGGGGGCCTTGACTCCAGATCGTTTTGATGAGTTATATAAGAACATAAAAGGTGAATTTTATAAGCCAGTTGAGATGGATAATTACATAAAAATGGAATGGATGCGAATTCCGCATTTTTATTATAATTATTATGTGTACCAATATGCCACAGGTATCTCTGCTGCAATGTCATTAGCGCAAAGTATTATAAGAGGGGGAGGAGATCGAAAAGAGAAATATATTTCATTTCTTCGATCAGGGTCAAGTGAATATCCACTAGAGCTATTGAAAGAAACAGGAGTAGATATGAGGTCAAAAAAACCAATTGAAAAATCAATAACGGTTTACAATGACTATCTGTCGGAAATGGAATCAATTATCGAGGGGAATAGAGATGGGGAATGAGATACCAATGATAAGAGTTACGTATGGGTCGGGGGAGGGACCGACGGAAATAGCATCATACGATGCGGCGCTTCACGATGCAGGTATAAGCAATTACAATCTAGTAAAAGTTTCGTCAGTTATTCCGAGTGATTCCAGAGTGGAAGTGGTGAAAGAAATGCCAGATCTAGGACCGTTTGGGAATAGGCTGTGGGTTGTTCAGGCAAAAACTACAGTCAAAGGATCAAAAAGAAAAGCTGTTGCAGGTTTAGCATGGGTTCGGGGAGATGAAGCGGGGATATTCTATGAATCCTCAGGAGGTATGGATGAAGAGGATGTTAGAGAAGAATTAATCCAGGGAATAGAGTCTTGCAAAAATCGTAGGGGTTGGGAATTCGGAGAGATTGGTATGAAAATAAATAGTTCCGATGTTAATAAAAGTGAATTTGCGACATCAGTGGTTGTAGGCGTGTATGGAAAGAGCGAAAGTATGTTTTGAAAAAGAAGAAATTATTTCCCCCAAAAAGGATCTTTGGTTCGTTTCCGTTGAGCGAAAAATGAAAGTGCTTCACATTCATCGTTTCGAAGGTCATTATAGAAAGTGTCTTCCAATGCTTTGACATGTTTCTCGTGAATATCTACCCAAAGTTCGGACTTTTCATCTATTTGACGTCCGACTGTTGGGCCGTCAAGTGAGATGCTTACTTGGTCTCCCATTTGTGCTTGAGGGACTGATTCCCCCTGATAGTGGATATCTTTGATGAAACCTATTCTTTTGAAACCGTCTTGGAGAGGGATGGCAACGGGAGCATTCTTTTGGAGCGTTCCAGAGAGTATTTCTACCCCCACTATTGCTGGATTTGATTGTCTAAAAATGTGATTTTCGAGTATTTGAAAATGTGCGGGCCGAGTTAGTTTATCGAAAAGATTCTTTCTTCTATGAGAAGATAGTTCTTCGGTGTAAGATTCATATTCTTCGAGGAGGTGATATATGACATCATTTGTGAGAATTTTAACGTCTTTTTCTCTAGCGTTACGTCCCGCATCTTCTATCAAATTGACATTGAAACCTAAAATGATCCGGTGTTGTTTTTCGTTTGTTGTGCTGGCTAAAGAAATATCGCGAGGTGCGATGTCACCAAC
>JAPYRM010000101.1 GCA_029941175.1 Halobacteriales archaeon | reverse complement strand
TCCTGATACTGCCCCCAAAGCCAATTTAATTGCCCACCTGTGATTAAATCCTAATTCAAACGCACCGCCTGTGTATGTCCACCCTTGATGATAGTTAGCCCCCGTTAGATACGCAACAGCGGCTTTCAAATGAGGTGGATTTGCAACAACCGCCTGTCTAACGGTAACACCAAGATATGAATTTCCATATATCCCCACTTTCCCATTACACCATTCTTGTTTGGCAACCCATTCAACCGTGTCATAACCATCTTCGGCTTCGGTAGAAAACGGAACGAATTTCCCATCTGATGCAAACCTTCCTCTGGTATCTTGAACAACAATTACATAACCCCGTTCTGGCCCAACGATTGGATTCACCATTGGAGCTCCTGTGGACTGGGCACTAGACTTATTGTACGGAATACGTGATAGAAGGGCTGGGTATTCTCCATCTTCACTAGGACGATAGACATCTGCTCTAAGAATAACCCCATCTCTCATAGGTATCGGTACATCACGTTCTACACAAAATTGCATATTGAGAAAAGACCTCTCTGAGTCTTATACTTGTATATACTTATTTGACGAGGGGCAGAACTTCTTCTCCTATTAAATCCATACAATAATCATAATCATGCAATCTAAAACGAAGATCAAAGACAATATGATCGATCCCCGCATCAATAAATTTTCCAACTTCTTGCGCAATGTCTTCTGGTGTTCCTGCCATAATCACCCCTTCTAAATCCTCTAGCTTCTCGAATTTTCCTGATTTTGGTTTGAGCCACCACCTCTGTTTATTTGCGGCATCTAGTAGTCCTCCCATATTCACAGGTTCCAAGGCCTTAGCAAGCGTAGTATCTGGACTGGTAGGGGGAACTGCTCCTACAGTTGGCATCTCCTGACCACTCTCATCTGATAACTCTCTCAACTGGCGCATCCTTACTCTAAATGTAGGAATGGTGATTCTACCCGGGAACCAACCATCACAATATTCAACCGCCCTTCTGGCAGACGCTGGAGTGGATCCTCCATACCAAATGGGTATCTTACCTTTTGGTCTCGGTGCAATCCCCAATCCTTCTACTGGGAACAATCTCCCATCATAAGTTATTTCATCATTTTCCCACGCCAGCCGCATAATTTCAACCGCTTCTTTTACAGCATCTACTCTGTCGTCCAAACCCAATCCTACTAGCTCGAATTCATCTTTAAACAATGTAGCACCCGCTCCCATTCCCGCAATAACCCGTCCTTCAGCTAGCCAATCTAAGCTAGCAAATAAATGTGCCATATACAGTGGATGCCTCCATGGAACTGCAACAGCAGTTCCCAATTTTAATTTTTTTGTTGCTGCCGCCAATCCTGCCAATACCACAAATGGTTCCACCAATGTGGCGCTTGACCCTTCAAAACCATGCCCATGAAACCGCAAGAAATGGTCTCTGACCCACACCGAATCAAATTCTAATTCTTCTGCCCTTTTTGCCCCTTCTATCAATGAAGAAGCAGACGCATGTTCTCCAAAATGTGGTAACAATAATCCATAACTAACTTTGCCCATATGTAATTCTTTGACGACTTGTATACCTATTTCTTTGCTTTGTGTTCATACATCTAGATATACAGTTTGATCTTCTACCAAAACTTTGTATGTTGGAATACCTATGCCTGGATCTCCCGCATGCTTCCCCGTCCGAATATCATATGTCCATCCATGCCACGGACATATCACTACATAATCGTCTGTAAAATATTCATCTGGAAGTCTTCCTAGCGGTGGAACATCTCCCCCCACCAATCTTCTTATATCTCCCGTACACACGGGACCTCTTTGATGCTGACAAGAGTTAAGCAATGCATAAAATTTTCCCTCTATGTTGAATATTCCCACTTCAACTCCTTTTACCTTAATAACTTTGCTCTCACCATGCTCTATTTCCTCCACTTTACAAACCTCAATCATACTCCAAACACATCCTCAGCATTTTTCGCCAGAATACCAACCTTTTCTTCCTCTGTTAGGAATGTCAATTCAGTTATCACACTTGGATCATCAAAATCTTCGTGGGGATAGTCCGACGCATACATAAGACGCTCCGGACCACCAATCATCTCGATAACATATTGTAGATACTTCTTATCTGGAACTATCTCCATTGGCTGAGTTCCATAATAAAATTCTTTCATATATTCCGAAGGACGCTTTCTCAACAACACCGCCTCATCTTGCATTCTAAGATATTCCATATCCATTCGATACATCATCATTGGTATCCAAAACAAACCAGTTTCCTGGAACACAAAATTTAGTTTGGGGAACTTCTCGGGAACTCCTTGAGAGACGACATTCGCAATTGTTGTCATATTATCAAATAAAAATCCTAGAGCATGTGTCTCCATTATTGTTGTAAAACCTGATACCCATTTGAAATTATCTAGAGTGGCACTACCTCCATGGAACAACACAGGTAAATCCGCACGTTGACACGCATCGTAAATCGGATCATATTTTCTATGCCCCATTGGGGGTTGAATTCGAGCTGTCAACACACAAGCACCAATAACTGCCTTTTCATCAGCGTATTCATCTATGAGTTCTGCAGCCTTCACCGGATCATTATATGGAACTGGAATTGACATATACATGCCCTCGTCTGCATCTGCTATTTTATCAAGCATATATTGTATATATGCCTCCGCAAATTTCGTCTGGCGTTTGTCTTCCTCTAGCATAGCAAATGTGAGAATTTGTTCAGATAACAACAATATTTTGTCAAAGGACATTTCTTCCATTAGCTGTACAACCCCCTCCTTTGTATTGAAATCAATATCCCGCCTCTTAATACTAGGATAATTAAATCCATCTGGTCTTGATAGGCTTGGCCAAAATGATATGGGTACACTCCTTTCTTTAGTCCCGTACTCAAACTTTAATTTCCATGGATCGTCATCGTCAATATAATCCACTATATCATACAAAGTTTCTACGTAGTGCGCATCGGTATCAAAAATAGTCTTTCCGCCTATTGCCATATCGATCTATTGGGTCTTGAAATACCAAATATAAATCGATTCAGTACTCTCGGGGGGGATTGATCACTCCTTGAATACAATATGCTATTAATATATCAATCTGAAAACTTAACATGTATCACCGCAGGTTTCCCTTTCTCAGTCGCTTCTATTCCTTCCCTCAGTGCAGCCTCTAACCGATCCAATTCCACAACAGATTCTGTGTGGCTATCCACAATTTGTGAAGGTGCTGTAAAATCGATTGGGTGATTGAATCTACTTTCTGGAATCCCATCTTGAACAGCTATTCCTTCGGGATGAGTTCTCTTAGTTGAACCTCTAACCGCATTCCACCCTTCATTATCATACACTACTGTCAGGGTGGGCACTTTTCTCTCTGCAGATAACCATGCCGTAACCGAAGGGTGTGAGAAAAGATATGCCCCATCTCCCACCAAACACCAAGTTTCTCTATCTGGAAATGCCATCTTGGCCCCAACTGCAGCTCCTCCTGCAAACCCAAGTCCAGATCCATAC
>JAPYRM010000100.1 GCA_029941175.1 Halobacteriales archaeon | reverse complement strand
GGTTTGATATTCCTGCTACGATTATGATTTCGAATCCAATTGGAGAGGAAGAATTACTGGATGCGTATGAAAAAATACAGAAACCTATTGTCATAAAACCAAATTCGGCTACTAGAGGACTAGGGATTGCTCTTGTAGACGATGTTGACTCGTTTGAAGGAATTGTAGATTATATCAAACTGATCCAGAATAGAGAGGAAACTGGAGATCGTTCGTTCCTAGTTCAAGAGTACATACCAGACGCCAAAGATTATCGTGTAATGGTAATTGATGGAGAATACGCAGGTGCGGTGGAAAGGAAGTTTATAGGTGCAGATGTAAAAGGAAAAAAATGGAAAAAGAATATCCATAGAGATGCCATTGCTGTTAAAAAAGAAATGCCAGAGTCAATTGAAAAAATGGCAGAAGAAGTTGCAACGTTGCTGAAAATTAGATATGTTGGCATAGATATCCTAGTGAATGAAGATCGGGTCGTGATTAATGAAACAAACGCTAGACCTACGATTGATAAAGAAGACAAATACTTACCGGATTTTTATGATAAACTTTCTAGGTTGATCAAATCGGTTGGAAACGAAGAAAAAAGATAAAGCTTGGCCTTTTTCGCTGCCATTATTACCGAGGAAAAATAAGGAAAGGGTGAGTATGTCTAGTGAAAGAAGTTTGTCATTGAAAAAATCAACAATCATTGATGTCGATGTTCACCTACAAATAAAACCTGCAGAAGTAGCAGAATATATAGAAGAACCCTATAGGAGTATAATGACAAAGAGCCATATAGGAAATCCGCTTCCGGATTCGGGGTGGGATAGAAGTATGGCTGGTAAAATAGAAAGAAGACAGGTGCAGGGCCCTGAAGATATTCATCAGAAATTGTGTGAAGAGTTTCACATCAATCATCCAATCATAAATGCGTTTGGAAAATTGGGAAAGGCATCCATGACCAAACTTGCTGTTTCTCTTATGAAAGGGTACAATGATTTGGTTCTTGAAAAATATTTAGATGGCTACGATCATTTTTATGGATTGATATCGGTTGCTACGCAAGACCCAGAAGCTGCAGCTGAGGAAATTTACCGTGTGGGGGATGAGAAACAATTTGTTGGTGTATTTATGGACAATACGGGGCCAAACCCACCACTAGGAGATCCGAGGTATGACGTAGTATATCGAGCTGCAGAGGATAAGGGACTCCCCATATCCTACCACGCATATGACAGCGGATTTATCGTTGATTTTCCCAGGCAAAATGCAGCACTAGAAACGTTCTTTTCAGTTCATGTGTTGACACATCCATACGCCCATATGTTAACAATGACTAGTCTTTTTGAACATGGAGTTCCAGAAAAATTCCCAGGTTTGAAATTCATTTTCTTAGAAGGGGGAGTTACGTGGCTTCCTTACATGATGTATCGTTTGAACAAGATACATTCAATTCGTAGATTCGACGCACCTATGTTAAAAAAGACTCCTGAAGAGTACATAAGAGATCAATTCTATGTTTCAACCCAGCCTATTGGAGAACCAAATAATCAAGATGATATGAGAAAAATAATGGAAGTAATAGGTTATGACAGAATGATGTTTTCTTCAGATTATCCACATTTTGATTTTGACCATCCGGAGGGTTTAGAAAAGTTCCTTAGAGTTAATGTACCCGCGAAAGATCGTAAACGCGTACTTGAGACAAATGCTAGAGGGGTGTACGGAATTTGAGTGACCACATAGTTGCAGAGGTATCTGAAATAAAAGATGGCGAACGGATTCTCGTTGAATTGAAAGGGAGAGAAATAGGGGTGTTTTATCTGGACGGGGGATATTATGCTTTTGCCAACTGGTGTGCCCATCAGGGGGGGCCCTGGTGTGAGGGGAATCTAACAGGGACTTTTAGTGGTAAATTTGATAGAAGCACGCTCGAGTACAGATTAGATTGGGTAAAAGAAGGGCGAATTTTAAATTGTCCTTGGCATGGTTGGGAATATGATATAAAAACTGGGATTTGTTTATCGAGAAGGTCTGTCAAACTTCCCGCATACCCAGTGAGAGTTGAAGACGGCAAGATTATAGTCACCTTATAATGACAGTTGGGAGTGAAAATTTACCAGATTGGTGGATTGAAAATCAATCTATAAAATTGGGAATGGACCTCCCATCATATGATCCTCCTAGATTTGAAGATGGAATATACACCCATACGATAGTGCCCGTATTGGAGGAAGAACTGGGGTGTAAAATTCTGTTTATAGGAATAGATGTGAGATACCTAGATGATTGGGAAATTAGAATAGATGACATACCAGTATGCAAGATTAAAAAATATAGAACTCAGAAAGGAAATACAATATATGGCATTGGCTCGGAAAAATTTGATGTGAGGATTAGAGAAGAGATAACTTCAAGAAATTAAAGTTTAGAGGATTTCGATTATAGAATTTCAATTAGTGCCATATAGTGACCACGTAAATGGATCCAAGAGTCTTCTTCCATTCCCGCCCTATTTGTGAGAATGAGAGGATAGAGAGAGTCTAGTTGATCAGGTTCTAAAATCGAAGAGAGTTCAGCAAGAAGGGGAGATGGCCAAGAGAAATCTTCAACATATGCCACAGGCCCTCGGAAAACGACTTCATAATTAGAAGTCGGGTCGAATAAAGCAGATTCTATCGTTTTGACGCATTTGGTTTTATAAATTTCAAGGACAGCATCTAGTTGGCTTTCGGATATTTGGACGGGGAGATCACTGACGGATTTGGACAAAGCTGCCATATCGAATGAGGGTGGATGGAGAGTGAGATTTCCTTTCGCAAGTAAAAATTCAGACCATCCGGTTCCAGAATGAAAATCACGACTAAAAGTTGTAAATGCGAAAGTAGAATCTTCAAGTTGGTATAAACGGACGCCACTACTTCCAGAGGAATCGACTGTTTGTGTTAAGATGAGAGAATCGTCATAATCGACTGCGGAGGGGGCTTTAAAACTACCAAAATTAAATTCGGTATTTGAATCTGGGTCTTCAGAATTCATTTGTATACAGGCATTTCGGTGACTGGGAGTGTTAAGCGTTTAGATATCAAAGAAAATAAGAACAGGGAAAGCATAGAAGATTGCATGGAATGGGGAAATAAAGGAATAGAAGTAATTGAAACTCGTCATAAATTGATCATAGGAATTGGATTTTTATCTACATCCATAGGAACTATAATGGCAGGCTTTGTTGGGTATGATTGGTTTGTGAATCACACAGGACATGAAGTCCTAGCTATCGTTTCTGCATTTGGAATTTTGTTAGGGGTTCAAATGCTTATTCTCTCGTCTTTGTCAAGTATGTTGATTTCTTTGCATCAAGAACAAGTACATTATATGGAGAATCGATCGAAAAAAGGAAAAAAATCCAAATAATAATTAGTTCACTTTTGAGATTCGAAAGTGAAAGAAGTGGCACGTTCCAGAGAATCCAGGGTGGGGTCGATAGTGGGTGCTGGGTCGAAAAAAGGAGAAATTCCATGGGGCCATTTGATGCCAGTGCCTGTGGCAATGCAAATAACAGTATCACCTTTATCAAATTCTCCTTCTTTATGAGCTTGTTTTACAC
>JAPYRM010000099.1 GCA_029941175.1 Halobacteriales archaeon | reverse complement strand
TTATTATAGTATTATTGGATGGATTAAAAAGCAGTTCAACAAATAAATCTCTTTTCGCTACTTCCAAAAAGCTAAGCTCTTCCCCCTATAGTCTCAGCTTAGAATGTTATCAGATTTACTTGCACCCTCTATCGAAACATTTATTTTGATCTTTGTCACCGTCGATCCTCTGGGTCTTATGCCTGTTTTCGCAAGCGTAACTTCTGGACTTGGGATGTCCAAACAAGACCTCCGGTCTATCTGTATCCGAGCCACTTTGATATCCCTGGTTACCCTTATCATTTTTTGGATGTTTGGGGCAATTATTCTAGGTGCATTTGGAATTGGAATGAACTCTTTCCAAATTATAGGTGGGTTTTTTCTGATAATAATTGCATATAAGATGATATTTGGAACAATGCAAGAACAGCGACAACAAAATCTAGATGCAGCTATCAACGACGAATTTCTTTCTTCTATAGCTACTTTTCCCCTTGCACTTCCTATGATTGCAGGTCCTTCAACTATTACTCTAACCATATTTCTAGCTGACAAAGCCAGCACCACTTCACAGTCCCAATTAATTGCATTTCTCCCAATAGCCGCAGTGATTTTACTTGCTGCAATTTCAATGTGGATCGCAAGTGAATTGACCTCTAAAATAGGTCCAAATATCCTTATTATTCACCAAAAAATATTCGGTTTACTACTCGGTGCCATCGCCATAGAATTCGTCATAGAAGGACTGAAAGCAACATTCCCAGTCCTATTGTGATCTTCTCATATATCCCTTTTCCAAAACTTGCCACTTTATAACGGTTAAATTCTTACTATTGCCATGGATCTTGGAATTCATGGGAACACCGCACTCGTTACTGCTAGCTCAAGCGGAATTGGACTAGGATGTGCACGTTCCCTTTCATTAGAAGGTGCAAATGTAATTATTTGCGGTAGAGATTCTGACCGGCTAACCCGCGCAAAAGAATCCCTCGAAGCTGAAGCAAAAGGAGATATATTGGCAATCCAAGCGGATTTAACTAACCCCGGGGATATCCAAAATTTACTTGATAAAACCACCAAAGAATTTGGACAACTTGATCATATTGTCACTTCTGCGGGACAACCCATCGATGGGCCATTTAATAGTCTTAATGTAGATAATTGGTACGACGCATATGATACTTTCACGATGAGTGTCGTAAGAATACTGCAAGCTGCTCATCCCTTATTATCTAGTAGTGATGTGGGTTCTGTTGTTTTAATCACTGCAACCGCTGTAAAAGAAACCAACCCTAATATGGCCATGTCTAGTTCGGTTAGGAAGTCCCTGATTGGCCTTATGAAAGTTCTTTCTTTCGAGTGGGCACCTATACGGGTAAATGCAATTTTACCCGGATCGCATGATACTCCCCTTATGACCAAGCACGCACAGAACTCTGTTGATGCTGGAAAATATACTTCTTTACCTGAAGCCCTCCTCGGCTGGGCAGACAATCCCTTAAACCGAATTGGAACGCCTCAAGAAATAGGAGATGTAGTTGCCTTCTTATCTAGTCCTCGGGCTGGATATGTCACCGGAACTGCAATCCCTGTTGATGGGGGCAGAATGCGCTGTACCTAATCGAAACTCTCAACTTTTTAACAACCATTCATTCCTCTATGTCCACTAAAGTGAGATATCTTCTTCGAGGTTCCACCCCTCTTGCCACTGTCGAGTCAAATGTCATCCCCCAACGTGATCAATGGGTCCAAATCCACGGGGATATCTATCAAGTATATACTATCTTCTACAATCTAGACGACGAATCAAAACCACTCACAAATGTATTTGTTTGGCAGCCAGACAAATCCGACGCGGATGAAAGGTTGTACAAAATGCTAACCCAAACTCTAAATTCGCAACGAGAAGCTGTGATGGGGTATGATTACGCCGAAAAACCCGCTGAGGAACACGTTGAAATTAGGACATTTGGGCCCTGAACAATTTTATTCTTTTACAAGCGATTATGGCAAGAGTTTACTTTCAGTGAGTCAGAATTCATTTGAAATACATCATGCGAATAGAAGGATCTTGGCCCGCAATTGTAACTCCTTACGGTGACAATGGTACTGTGAATCTCAGCACATTCAATCAATTAATTGACTTCCACGTCAAACACGGATCTAGTGGACTATTAGTAATGGGATCTACTGGAGAATCAACTCAACTTTCTCTTCCCGAACGTAGGGATATTATTTCTCATGTAGCAGATTATTCTCGAGGAAAAATACCCGTTCTTTTCGGGTGTACTTGTTCAACACTTTCCGATACAATCTCCTTATCAACTCATGCCGAAGAAGCCGGCTCATTTGGACTTGTTTTAATCGTTCCTCCTTACATAAAACCACCTCAGGAAGCCATTTTTGATTTTTTCAAACAAGTAGCAAATAATGTCAATTTACCAATTGCAATCTACAATAATCCCACTAGAGTTGGAGTAAACATTTCTCCCGAAACTATGGTTAATTTGTCGAAAATAGATAATATAGTTGCAGACAAGGAGGCAGTTTCAGATGTTTCTCAACTTCAAGAAATACAAAACAATACTAGCGATGATTTCTCGCTCCTCTGTTGTGATTATCCTGGATATTCTCTTATTTTGCCAACACTTGCTCTTGGGGGTGCTGGAACTGCAAATGTAGCTGGGAATATAATCCCAGAAGAAATGGCACAATTATCTCAACCCTGGAATAATCAAGACGATGCCACCCGGGCCAGAGAATTATATTTCGAACTTTTACCCATCTTAAAATCACTATATAGTGTTAGCAACCCTGTCCCGGTCAAGGCTGCTGTAAATCTTTTGGGGTTCAACGTTGGCAATCCAAGACTCCCCCTTCCTACCCTTTCCGGTGCTAAACTAACCGAACTCACCAATTTACTCAAAGATACTGGTTATCTGGACAAATATTCCCAGTAGTCTTCCATTTCGACAACTCCTGAGAAAGCAAAGTCGATTCAAAACAAATCATATAAATATGTAGGATGCAGAATAACTCTAAGGTAAAATATGTCTAACAATTATATTCATCCCGAAACATTGGTCCTCCATGGGGGCTCATATCGCTCCGATCCTTCGACCAATTCTGTTGCAGTTCCTATCTATCAAACAACTGCATACGAGTTTAACAACACAGAACATGCTGCGAACTTATTCGCACTAGCCGAACCTGGGAATATCTATACTCGAATTATGAACCCAACCAACGCAGTCCTCGAGGAACGCGTCGCCGCACTCGAAGGTGGAGTTGCAGCTTTGGCTGTTGCTTCTGGTCAATCGGCAACAACACTTTCTATCCTCAACGTGGCACAATCTGGAGATAACATAGTATCTTCCACAGACCTTTATGGTGGTACTTGGAGTTTATTTTCTAATACTCTTAAAGGTGCAGGCATAGAAGTCCGATTTGCAGATCCCATCGACCCCGAAAACTTCCGTAAACTCACCGACGATAAAACACGAGCGTATTTTGGTGAATCCTTGCCCAACCCCAAACTAAAACCATTCCCAATCGAAGAAGTGGCCAACATAGGGAGGGAATTCCACATACCTTTGATAGTTGATAATACTTCTGCACCTCTCACTTGCAAA